>JBOHAK010000143.1:0-15715 GCA_050697795.1 Gaiellaceae bacterium | reverse complement strand
GCGTTACCACGCGTACAAGGCGCTCTTCGTCTTCTCGATGCTCCTCCCGTCGAGGCCGGGAACCTCGTGCTCCTGCTGGCGGGCTGGGGCATGGTCGGCCTCAGCTCCTACCTCCTGATCAACTTCTGGCACCAGCGCGCGACCGCCGTGGCGGCGGGCAAGAAGGCGTTCATCATGAACGCATTCGGCGACGCCACGTTCGTGCTCGCGATCTTCCTGCTCATCCAGCGCACGGGCTCGGTCGAGTTCGACGCGGTCTTCAGGTCGGATGTCGTGGAGCACGGGAGCACCGCGGCCGTCCTGATCGCGCTCGGGCTGCTCGGCGGTGCGGTCGCCAAGTCCGCGCAGGTGCCGCTCCACACCTGGCTCCCCGATGCGATGGAGGGCCCGACACCCGTCTCCGCCCTCATCCACGCGGCGACGATGGTGACCGCCGGTGTCTACCTGATCGCGCGCACGAACGTCCTCTTCGAGCTCGCGCCCGACATCCAGGACCTCGCGGGGATCCTCGGCGGCGTCACGATCCTCCTCGCCGGGCTCATCGCCGTCGTACAGACGGACATCAAGCGCGTCATCGCCTACTCGACGATGAGCCAGATCGGCTACATGTTCCTCGCGATCGGGCTCGGGGCCTACGGCGCGGGCCTCTTCCACCTGATGACGCACGCCTTCTTCAAGGCGCTCCTCTTCATGGCGGCGGGCGTCGTCATCCACGCGCTCGCCGACGAGCAGGACATCCGGCGGATGGGCGGCCTCGCGCGCGAGCTGCCCTGGACCTTCCGCGCCTTCCTCATCGGGTCGCTCGCGCTCGCGGCCATCCCGCCTTTCGCCGGGTTCTTCTCCAAGGACGCCATCCTCTCGAGCGCGGCGAACGCGGGCACCCTGGGCTGGATCCTCTGGGCGGCCGGCATCGCCGGCGCCTTCCTCACCGCCCTCTACACCTTCCGGCTCCTCTTCGTCGTGTTCTTCGGGGAGGTCTCCGCCTTCGCGCGCGAGCACCTGCACCGCGAGCGGTTCGAAGGGCCGCTCGCGATGATGTGGCCGGTCGCCGTCCTCGCCGTCCTCTCGGTCGTGGGCGGCTTCCTCCAGATCCCCGGCGTCTGGCACGCGGTCGACACCTGGATCGAGCCGGTGGCAGAGTCCATCGAGGAGGCCGGCGGGATCACGGCCGCCTTCTCCGTCCTCGTCTCGCTCGCGGCCGCACTGGCCGGCATCGCCGTCGCCTGGGTGCTCTACCGGCGGCCGGGCGAGCGGCCGGTGGAGATCCGCCGCCGCTACCCCCGGGCGGCGCGGACGCTCGAGCACAAGCTGTACTTCGACGAGGCCTACGACGCGGCGTTCTACGAGCCGTCCTCGCGGCTGGCCGTCTGGCTCGGCCGCTGGGTCGAGGACCCGCTCATCCTTCGCTCGGTGGGCGGCCTCGCAACGGGCGTCCGCGACGTCTCCGGCCGCGTCGCCGCGACCCAGACCGGCGGCGTACGCGCCTACGTGCTCGCGCTCGCCATGGGCCTCGCCGTCCTCGCCGTCGTCTTCCTCTTGGTCGCCTGAGCCCGTGGAAACGACCGTCCTCATCCTGCTCCCGATCGCAGGCGCCGTGGCGCTCTGGTTCGCGCCGTGGCTGTCGGCGCGGGCGGCCGGCGGGTTCGCCCTGCTCGTGGCGCTCGCCGAGCTCGCCTTCTGGGTCGGGACGGCGCTCAACTTCGACTTCTCGGCGACCGCCGCCCAGGGCGGCGCGGACCGGGTCTGGTTCGCGGACCTCGACGTGTCCTACAAGGTCGGGCTCTTCGACTTCTCGCTCTGGCTCGTCGGCCTCACGGTCGTCGTCACCGCCGCCGCGGTCGGGTACGGCTTCTGGGTCGGGCGCGAGCGGCCCGGCATCTACCTGAGCCTCCTCCTCTTCCTCGAGGGCGCGACGATCGGGGTCTTCACCGCCCAGGACCTCGTGCTCTTCTACGTCTTCTGGGAGGCAATGCTGATCCCGCTCTACGTGCTGATCGGCGTGTGGGGCGGGCCGGGGCGCCTCGGCGCGACGGTGAAGTTCGTCGTCTACACGATGGCCGGCTCCCTGCTCATGCTCGTGGCGATCATCGCCGCGGGCCTGCAGGCCGGGACCTTCGACATGGCGGCGCTCGGCGAGGGGACGAGCACGTGGATCTTCCTCGGCTTCGCGGCCGCCTTCGCAGTCAAGGCACCACTCTGGCCGTTCCACGGCTGGCTGCCGGACGCCTACCGCGAGTCGCCCCCCGAGGTCGCGGCCGTGCTCTCGGGCGTCATCTCGAAGACGGCCGCGTACGGGTTCCTGGCGATCGCCGTCCCCTTCTACCCGGGCGCGGTGGAGGATTGGCGCACGCCCGTGCTCGTCCTGGCGTCGATCGGGCTCGTCTACGGCTCGCTGCTCGCCTTCAGGGCCCCGGACGTCCGCGGCGTCGTCGCGTACTCGAGCCTCGCACAGATGAACCTCATCGTCATCGGGCTCTTCGCGGTGAACGACTCCGGCTACACCGGCGCGCTCCTCCAGATGGTCAACCACGGGCTGATCTCGGCCGCGCTCTTCCTGCTCGCGGGGGCGATCGAGCGGCGCACTGCGACCGGGCAACTCATCCTCCTGGGCGGCATGGCCCGCGGGCGCCCCGTCCTGGCCACCATCCTGATCACCACCGGCGTGATCGCGCTCGCCGTGCCCGGCTCGTCCGCCTTCGCGGCCGAGTTCCTCATGCTCAACGGGATCTTCGACGTCGGCTGGGGCTGGTCGGTCGTCGGCGCGGTGGCGATCGTGCTCGCCGCCATGTACATCCTGCGGCTCGTCTCGGCCGTGCTGCACGAGAACGTCGGCAGCGCCGTCCCGGCCGAGGCGCTCGACCTGCGCCCGGCCGAGGTCGGCGTCATCGCGCCGCTCGTCGTCGTCCTGCTCGTGCTCTCGTTCTGGCCCGCGGCCATCACGGACCGCGTCACCTTCGGAGGGTTCTTCTAGTGGAGGACGCGTTCACCGCCCCGACGATCGACTGGGCGGCGCTCTCGCCCGTGCTCGTCACCCTCGGCGGTGCGACGGTCGTCCTGCTCGGGAGCCTCTTCCTGCCGCTTCGCGCCCGGCGGGCCTTCGGGGCGGCGATCGCGGCGGTCTGCTTCGTCGCGGCGTGCGCGGCCGCGATCGCGCTCTTCGTGGTGGACGAGAGCGGGCGCGGCATCGTCTCCGACGCGATCCGGCGTGACCGGCTGGCGGAGCTGGCCCAGGTGCTGATCATGGGCGCCGGCCTCCTGACCGTCGGCGTCTCCTACCGGGAGCCGGGCCGCGACGACCGCGTCGGCGAATACTGGGCGCTCCTCCTCACGGCCGCGAGCGGCATGGCGTTCTTCGTCGCCGCGAACAACCTCATGACCCTCTTCCTCGGCCTCGAGTGGTTCTCCGTCTGCCTCTACGTCCTCACGGCGATCGCCGTCGAACGGCTGCCCGGCCTCGAGGCGGGGCTCAAGTACCTGATCGTGGGCAGCTTCGGCTCCGCGATCCTGCTCTTCGGAAGCGCGCTCGTCTACGGCGCCACGGGGGCGATCGGCTTCGAGCAGATCGCGGCGGGGACCGGCGGGGCCGAGCGCCTCTTCGTCGTCACCGGGCTCGCCATGCTCCTCGTCGGGCTCGGCTTCAAGGCCTCGGCCGCGCCGTTCCACATGTGGACGCCGGACGTCTACGAGGGCGCGCCGACGCCCGTCACCGGCTTCATGGCGGCCGCGACGAAGGTCGCCGCGCTCGTCGTCACGATCCGCGTCCTCGTCACCGCCTTCCCGGGCGAGGAGGAGCTCTGGACGGTCGCCCTGGCGGTCATCGTCTGCGCCTCGCTCGCCTGGGGGAACCTCGCCGCCCTCGTGCAGGTGAGCGTGAAGCGCATGCTCGCCTACTCGAGCATCTCGCACGCCGGCTTCCTGCTCATGCCGGTCGCAGCCGGCAACGAGCTGGGCGGCCGCGCGCTCCTCTACTACCTCATCCCCTACTCGGCGATGAGCGTGGGCGCCTTCGCTATCGTCGCCATCCGCGAGCGCGAGCTGGCCGGGCCGGTCACGCTCGGCAACCTGGCCGGGTTCGGCTGGGAGCGCCCGTTCCTGGGCGGCTCGATGGCCCTCTTCATGTTCGGCTTCATCGGCCTGCCGCCGGCCGGCATCTTCCTCGGGAAGATCTACGCCTTCGCGGCGGTGATCGACCGCGGGTGGACCTGGCTCGCGATCGTCGGCGCGGTCTTCACCGCCGTCTCGATCTACTACTACGCGAGCGTGATCCGGGCCATGTTCATGCAGCCGCGCGAGCTGACCGTGGCACCCGCCGGGGGCTCGCCGCCGCGGGACGGCCTCCTCGTCGGCGCGGTCGCCGCCGCCGCCCTCGTCGCCGTCGGCAGCTTCGTGGCCGCCGACCCGCTCGTGGACGTGGCACGCGATGCGGTCGCCTTCCTCCCGTTCCCGGTGGACTAGCCGTGAGGGTCGTCGTCCTGGGAGCGGGGGCGACGGGCGAGGCCTTCGTGGCCGCGCTGCGGCGGCTCGCGCCCGAGGCCGAGGTCGTCGTCGTCGAGAACGAGCTCGTCGGCGGGGAGTGCTCCTACTGGGCCTGCATCCCGTCGAAGACGCTCCTGCGCCCGTTGGAGGTGCTCGCGCGCGCCAGGCTCGCGCCGGGCGCCGCCGAAGCGGTCTCCGCCGTCGACGCGGAGCGCGTCTTCCGGTGGCGGGACGAAATCGCCGAGAAGGACGACACGAGCCAGGCCGACTGGCTGGGCAAGCAGGGCGCCGAGCTCGTCCGCGGCACGGGAGTCGTCGCCGAGCCGGGCCTCGTCAGGGTCGACGGGCGCGAGCTGCCGTACGACCACCTGGTCGTCGCCACGGGCTCGCTCCCGGTCGCCCCGCCCGTCGAGGGCCTGGCCGAGGCGAACCACTGGGGAAGCCGCGAGGCGACGAGCGCGAGCGCCGTGCCCGAGAGCGTGGCGGTCGTGGGCGGCGGCGCCGTCGGCTGCGAGCTCGCCCAGCTCTACTCACGCCTCGGCGCGCGCGTGACCCTCGTCCAGAACGGCCCGCACCTGCTTCCCCGCAACGACCCGGAGGCCGGGGAGATCCTGGCCGAGGCCTTCCGGGATGAGGGGATCGAGCTCCGCCTGGGCGCGAAGGCGGCGCGCGTCGAGGGGGGCGGGGATTCCCACTTCCGCCTCGAGCTCGAGGGCGAGGCTCCCGTCGAGGCCGAGCGGCTGCTCGTCGCCACGGGCCGCAAGCCGCGCGTCGAGGGCTACGGCTTCGAGCAGCTCGACGTGACCATCGAGAAGAAAGGGATCGTCGTGGACGAGCGCCTGCGCGCCGGCGACGGCGTCTGGGCGGCCGGCGACGTCACCGGCGTCGCGCTCTTCACCCACGTGGGCAAGTACCAGGGCCGGATCGCGGCGGCGAACGTGGCCGGGCGCGCCGTGCGCGCCGACTACCGCGCGATCCCGGCCGCCATCTTTACGGACCCCCAGGTCGCCTCGGTGGGCGACACGTCCGGGAAGGACGCCGTCACGTCCTCCTGGAGAATCGAGTCCGTCTCGCGCACCGGCACCTTCCAGAGGCCCAAGCGGCCCGGGATCCTGAAGCTGTACGCCGACCCCGGGCGCCGTGTGCTCGTCGGCGCCACCGCCGTCGGCCCCGAGGCCGGCGAGTGGATCGGCCAGCTCACGCTCGCCGTGCGGGCGCAGGTGGCGGTGGACGTCCTCCGCGACACGATCCAGCCGTTTCCGACCTTCTCCGAGGCCGTGTACTTCGCGGCCCGGGACCTGGAGCTGTAGCCTCGTCGCGATGAGCGTGAACGCCCGCGACGAGCTCGTCCGCAGCCTCGCCGGCCTGGCGCTCTTCGCCGACCTGGGCGACCCCGCGCTCGAGGCGATCGCCGACCCGGACTGGGAGCGGAGCTTCGGCGAGGGCGAGCGCGTCCTCCGCCGCGGGCTCTCCGGCGGCGGGCTCTTCGTCATCCTCGACGGCGAGGCCGCGGTGGAGATCCCCGACGGCAGCGCGCCGCGGCGCCTCCGCCGCGGCGACTTCTTCGGAGAGGTCTCGACTCTGCTCGTCTGCAAGCCCACCGCCGACGTCGTCGCCCGCACGCCCCTCCACTGCCTGGAGATCCCCGGTCCGCAGCTCGAGGCCTTCCTCCTGCAGTACCCGCACGTCACCTACCGGATGCTGCAGACCGTCACACGCCGGCTGCGAGACCTGCTCGAGTAGTGGCGACCCGGCCCGACGAGCGCCCCTTCCCGCCGGGGGACTACCCCGTGGTCGTGGTCGGGAGCGGGCCCGGCGGGCTGCAGGCGAGCTACTGCCTTTCGCGCCTCGGCGTCGAGCACGCCGTCGTCTCCGCCGACGACGCGCCGGGAGGCATGTTTCGCCGCTGTCCGATCTTCGAGCGGCTGCTCTCCTGGTCGAAGCCGACCGCCACGGCCGAGCGCGGCACCCGCGCCTACGAATGGTTCGACCACAACAGCCTCGTCGCCGACGAGCCGGGGCACCAGGCGCTCGTGCCCGAGCTCATGGACCGCTCCTACATGGTCCCCTCGCGGGCCGAGATGGAGGCCGGTCTCGTGGCCTTCGCCGAGCGCGTGCCCGTCCGCGTGCGCTACGGCTGCCGCTGGGAGGGGACAAGCCGCGCCGACGACGGCGGCCTCGTGCTCGGCACCTCCGACGGCGAGTACCGCTGTCGCGCGGTCGTCTTCGCCGTCGGGACGACGACGCCCTGGCGCTCCGCGATCCCGGGCATCGAGGACGTGCCACACTACGTGGAGACCGGTCGGCCGCAGGACTACGAGGGCCGGCGCGTCTTCGTCGTCGGGAAGCGCAACTCCGGCTTCGAGATCGCCGACGGCCTGCTCCCGTGGGCGCGGCAGATCGTCCTCGGCTCCCCGCGCCCCGTACAGACGTCCGTGATCGCGCTCGCCACCGTGCGCGTGCGCTACCTGCAGCCCTACGAGGACTTCGGCCTGGGGGGCGGGACGTTCGCCCTCGACCTCGCCGTCGAGCGGATCGAGCGGACAGGCGGCGGCTGGCGCGTCGTCGGGCAGGGGACGACCCGTCCCGGCGCCGTCGACCTCGAGGTGGACGACGTCATCGCGGCCACCGGCTTCACGACGCCGCTCCTCGACCTGCCCGGCCTCGGAGTGCGCACGGTCTCGCAGGGACGCATCCCAGCGCTGACGCCGTTCTGGGAGAGCGCGGCCGGCTCGGGCATCTACTTCGCCGGGAACGCGACCCAGGGCGCTCCCGGTCTCCGCAAGCACGGCGTCGGCGCCTCCTCGCCGGCCGTGCACGGGTTCCGCTACAACGCGCGCGTCATGGCCCGGCACCTGGCCGAGACCCACCTCGGCCACCCCTGCCCGCGCGAGCGCGTCGAGCTCGACCGGCTCGTTCCGTACCTGCTGGAGGAGGCGTCGAGCGCGCCCGAGCTCTGGGCCCAGAAGTCGTACCTCGCGCGCGCGGTCGCGGAGGACGGCGCGAGCGAGATCGTCCCGCTCGCGGGATTCCTCGACGAGGCGGGCCCGGACGCGGTCGCCATCGCCGTCGAGATGAACCCGGACGGCGGCGTCTATCCGGCCGTCTACGTCCGCCGGGGCGGCGAGATCGCCGAGCGCCTGCTCCCCTCCCAGCAGCTCAACGACTTCCGCGGGCCCGACTACGAGCGGGAGCTCCGCGCGGCGCTGTGAGGCGCGCGCTCCTCGCCGCGGCTGCGCTCGCGCTTCCGCTCGCCGGTCTCTTCCTCCTGCTCGGCGTCCCGCGGTTCGACGTCATGTGGGAGAACGAGTCCGGCCATTTCTGGCTCGTGCTCGCCGCGGCGCTGACCAGCTTCGGGCTCGGTTTCCTGATGGCGGAGGCCGCGGGCCGCCGCGCCGACGCCCGGGTGCTGCTCGTCGCGCTCGCGTTCCTCACGAGCTCCGGATTCCTGGGGCTGCACGCGCTCGCCACGCCGGGCGTGCTCCTCGCCGGCAAGAACGCGGGCTTCCAGGTCGCCTCGGCCGTGGGGCTCCTGCTCGCGAGCGGCTTCGCCGGCGCGTCGGCGCTCCCGTGGCGATCCTCGCAGGCGGAGGCGATCGTCCGCAACCGCCGGCTCCTCCTCGGCCTGGTCGGCGCCGCGCTCGTCGCCTGGGCGGTGGTGGCCCTCGGCACGCTGCCGCCGCTCGACGACCCCATTACGCCCGAAGGCGCGCGCGACCCGCTCCTCGTCGTCTGGGGGCCGGGAGTCCTCCTGTACGGGTTCGCCGCCTACCGCTACGCGCGGCTCTACGGCAGGCGGCGAAGGCCCGTAGCCCTCGCCGCGGCCGGCGCGTGGACGCTCCTCGCCGAGGCGATGCTCGCCGTCGCGATCTCGCGCAACTGGCACGCGAGCTGGTGGGAGTGGCACCTGCTCATGCTGCTCGCGTTCGCGCTCGTCGCCAGGAGCGTCTGGGACGAGTGGAAGCGCGAAGGCGCCGAGATCTTCGCCGACCTCTACGAGGACCGGACGCTCGGCCGGCGCGAGCACCTGAGCGTCCTCTTCGCCGACCTCCAGGGCTTCACGACCTTCTCGGAGCGAACGCCCGCGGACGAGGTGCGCGGGATGCTCGACGAGTACTTCACGGCCGTCGGCCCCGTCGTCGAGCAGGAGGGTGGCGAGCTCGTCCAGACGAGCGGCGATGCCGTCTTCGCCGTCTTCAAGGGCGACGGGCACGAGACGAGAGCGGCCCGGGCGGGGCTGGAGCTCCAGGCGGCCGCCGGCCCGATCTCCTCCCGCCATCCGGACTGGCCCCGCTTCCGCGTCGGCGTCAACTCGGGCGAGGCGCACGTCGGGCTCGTGCGGGCGCCCGGGGCGCGGACGTTCTCGCCTACAGGCGACGTGGTCAACACCGGCGCCCGCCTCGAGGGAAAGGCCCGCGCCGGCGAGGTGGTGATCGCCGAGTGGACGCGGCGGGCGCTCGGCCCCGAGGCGGACGTGGAGGACCTCGGCGAGCTGCCGGTGAAGGGGAAGGAGCGTCCGGTGCGAGCCTTCGTCCTACGCGCGCTCCCGGCGCACGGGAACGAGCGCGACGAGAGCCTGCAGGACGAGCACGACGAAGGCGACCGCTAGCGCGGCGGTGGCAGCCGGCGGGACGAGGTCCTGCGGCACCGCCGGCCCGCGCACCGCCGCGCCGGCCACGATCGTGATCACGAGGACGGTGGCGAGCGCCGTCTGCAGCCGTCCGAGCGCGTCGCCGCCCGACCCGTTCACGGCGTCCACGACCCGCCCGAAGCAGACGAGCCCGGCGATCGCCGTGACAGGCACGCCGAGCACGAGGAGGTAGAAGGAGACGGCCGCGAGGCCGAGCGCGTCCGAGACTGCGGTGACGAGGAGGAGCGCTCCGGCGAGCTCGACCGCCATCGCGCCGGCGCCGCTCCTGGACTCCCACATGGGCCTTCACGTTCGGCGCAGCGACGCCTTCTCCTTCGTTAGGCTGGCCGCCCGCGAGGGAAAGGAGGCTCCATGGCGGACACGACCCTCACCTGGCTCGGCCACGCCGCGTTCCGCATGGACACGCCGGGCGGCAAGCGCGTCTACCTCGACCCGTGGCTCGGGAACCCGAAGTGCCCGGAGGAGGAGCGGAGCCCGGAGCGCGTGGACGTGATCGGGCTCACGCACGGCCACGGCGACCACGTCGGGGAGACCGTCGAGCTGGCGAAGCGCTTCAGCTGCCGGGTCGTCGCCCAGGTCGAGCTGCGCGAGTGGCTGGACGGCCAGGGGCTCGAGCCCGACATCGCGCAGTCGTTCAACAAGGGCGGGACCGTGGAGCAGGAGGGCGTCCGCTTCACGCTCACCGACGCCAAGCACTCGAGCGCCTGCCCGGACGGGACGTACGCGGGCGAGGCGGCCGGCGTCGTCGTCGAGGTCGAGAACGGCACGAAGCTCTACTTCGCCGGCGACACGTGCGTCTTCGGCGACATGCAGCTGATCGGACGGATCTACGAGCCGGACGTGGCGATCCTTCCCATCGGCGGCCACTACACGATGGACCCGCGCGAGGCCGCAGTGGCGCTCGAGCTCCTGGGCGTGAAGCGCTGCATCCCCTGCCACTACGGCACGTTCGAGCTCCTGAAGGGAACGCCTGACGAGCTGCGGAAGCGCGCGCCGGACGTCGAGGTGATCGCGCCCGAGCCCGGGGAGAGCGTGACGGTGGAGTGAGGGAGCGCTGGTTCGGGGCGACGGGGCGGAGGGTGCCGGAGATCGCCGTCGAGGGCGAGGACGACGTTCCCCTCGACGAGGCGCTCGTGCTCGACGGCGTCGAGGACGAGGAGCGGCTCCGCGCCGCACACACCGAGGGCAGGCCGGTGGTCGTGCGCGCCGCCGACGAGGAAGCGGTGACCCGCGCGCTCGCCCGCCCCGAGGTGGCATGTGTCCTCGTGCCGGCCGCGCGGCGCGATCTGCGCGACCTCGACCTTCGCCGCCTCACCTACGGACCCGAGTAGACGTCACCGAGAAGCGGAGGGGCGGCCACCGCGGCCGCCCCTCCGTGCGATCGCTCCGACGTCGAGGCCTACCGCTTGATCGCGAAGTCCCTGCGTCTGCGGGTTCAGGTGCTGCCTCGTCCGCTCCACCCGACGTGCCCCATCGGACACCGGAGCCTGTTCCTGCCTACCTGTTTAGCGAGACTAAACAGCCCGGTGGAAGCTTGTCAACCGCCCAGCTACGCTGGCGCCTTGGGCGCCGGGCAGACCCATCGGACTCGCGTGGGCGAGCGGCTACGCGCCATCCGCCACGAGCGCGGCCTCAGCATCTCCCAGCTCGCGGGCGCGACCGGCCTGACGAGCGGCTTCATCAGCCAGCTCGAGCGCGACCTGACCTCCGTCTCCCTCTCCTCGCTCGCCCGCATCTGCGCGGCGCTCGACGTCCGCTTCGGCGAGGTGCTCGACGCTGAGCCCAAGGGCGAGCTCATCCGGCGCGCCGAGGCGGGAGGCTGGGACATCCCGATCGGCCGCCACGACGACCTGCTCCTGAGCCCGCAGGACGAGCCGCGCTTCCACCTCATGGAGTCCCGCATCCCGCCCGGCGAAGGAGCCGGCGAGGAGCCCTACACGTTCCAGGGGGACATCGAGCTCGTCTACGTGCTCGCGGGCTCGCTCGAGCTGCGCGTCCGCGACGATGTCTTCCTCCTCGAGGCCGGCGACACGGTCACGTACGCGCCCCGCGACCCGCACACGTGGCGGAACCCGTCCGCCGACGAGGAGACCGTGGTCCTCTGGTTCACGGTCCCGAATCCCTTCACGCGGGCCGGCTGAGGGGCTTCAGCTTCGCGCGTCGCCCGGGAGGCGGACACCGGCGGCGCGCTCCCTGAGCGCGGGCACCGGGTCGGCCTCGGGCCGCGCGACGAGCAGGACGGCCCCGTACCCCTCGCCGGCCAGCGCGTCGACGAGGAGCTGGAGGCCCACGGCGAGGGCGAACGCCTTGTGCGCCTGATCGCCCCCGAAGGGGACGAGCTCCTCCGGCGCCGCGCCGCCCGCCAGCACGTCCCCCCAGGTGACCCTGCCCATGGAGACGTCCGCGACGACCGGGTCGCTGCCCGAGCTCGGGATCGCGACGGCCAGCGGGTTCGTCCCCGCGAGCGGCGGCCCGCCGTCGGGGTGGGCCAGGCGCGGCGGCGACGTCGCGGTCAGCGCGGCGACGAGGCCTCCCTCCGCAAGACGACGCGCCCAGTAGCCGAGGACGCCGGTCGGGAAGCACTCCCGCGCGACGACCACCCGCGCATGTGCCGGCGGGCCGGCGAGCTGGGCCTCGACGATCGCCGCGAGCGTCAGGTAGCCGAGCGCGCCGCGTCCCTCCCAGCGCTCGTAGCCCTCCTCGGCCAGGACGCGCTCGGGACGCGCGCCCGGGTCGAGGTCCGGCAGCGTGACCAGCCAGTCGACCCGCGTGAGCCCGTGCCCGGCGCGGCCGCGCGCCTCGGCGTCCAGGAAGTGCGCGGCGAGGATCCCGGCCTCGCGCTCCGCGAAGCCGGCCGCGCGGAGCCGTTCCTCGACGGCGCCGGCGCTCAGGTGCTGACGAGGGGAAGAGGCTTCACGATGCCGATGCCCTCCTCGCGCCTCGTGGCTGCGACGGCCTCGGCGAGCTCGACGATGGAGCGCGAGACCTCAGCATCGGGATCGGCGAGGACGATCGGCTCGCCCGCGTCGGCGAGCGCGCCCAGGCGCGGGTCGAAGGGGATCTGCCCGAGGAGCGGGGCCTCCACCTCGGCCGCGAGCGCCTCGCCGCCGCCCGTGCCGAAGAGCTCCTCGCGAGACCCGTCCTCGCGCGCGAGGTAGGACATGTTCTCGACGACGCCAAGCAGGCGCATGTTCGTCTTCCGCGCCATCTGCGCCGCCCGCACGGCCACCTGCTGCGAGGCGCGGTGCGGCGTCGTGACGACCAGCGCCTCGGCGCGGGGCAGGAGCTGGCCGAGCGAGATGGCCACGTCGCCCGTCCCCGGCGGCATGTCGACGACGAGCGTGTCGAGCTCGCCCCAGTGGACGTCGGAGAGGAACTGCTCGAGCGCGCGGTGGAGCATCGGCCCGCGCCACATGACGGGCGTGTTCTCGTCGAGGAAGAAGCCGATCGACATCACCTTGAGATCGCCGCGCACGGGCGGGACGATCATCGTCCGCTCCTCGTCGCCGACCGCCACGGGACGCTGGTGGATGCCGAGCATCTGCGGGATCGAGTAGCCGTAGACGTCGGCGTCGAGGACCCCCGTCCGGTGGCCGAGCCCGGAGAACGCCGCCGCCAGGTTCGCCGCGAGCGACGACTTCCCGACGCCGCCCTTGCCGCTCGCAATCGCGAGGACGCGCGTCTTCGCGTCCACCGAGATGCCGGGCGTCCGCTCGGCGACGCCGCCCCGCAGCCGCGTCGTGAGCGCGCTCTTCTCCTCCGGCGACATGACGTCGAAGGCGAGCGAGACCTCCTCCACGTCCGCGAGCGGGAGGAGCGCGCGGTCGACCTGCTCCTGGAAACTCGCCCGCAGCGGGCAGCCGGGCACGGTGAGCGCGATCGTCACGCCCACGCGCCCGCCCTCGACGGTCACGTCGCGCACCATGTCGAGCTCGACGACGGAGCGCCCGAGCTCCGGGTCGATCACGCCCTCGAGCGCGGTCAGGATCTCGTCTCGCGAGGCGGCCACGGGACCTAGGCTAGCAGCGGGGCACCGGCTCATTTCATCCTGCCAACGAGGATTTCGGGGCCGGTGGGCGTAGGGGTGCGGGTGGCCGTGTCCAGGAGGGTCGCCGCCGCCGTGCTCGCGTGCGCCGTCGCGCTCGCCGCCGCGTGGGCGCTCGCCGAGACGCGCAGCGCCCGGGCCCAGGAGCCGCTCGTCGTCCACTCCGCGCTGCCGCCGTGGTCGGCGCCCGGGACGATCCTCCGCCTCCGTGGCCGGGCGGCGGCCGAGACCGCCGTCGAGCTCTGGATCGGCGGTAGCAGGCGCGCGACGACGACCAGCGGCCCGGGCGGCGGCTTCGTCTTCCGCGTGCGTGTCCCGTGGACGCAGGGGCGCCATCCTGTCGCGGTCGTGGCGGGCGAGGCGCGGACGGTGCCCGGGGCGCTCCGCGTGCGCCCGCTGACGCTCGCCGCCGTCGGGGACGTCACGTTCGGGGACGGCGTCGCCACGGCGATCGCGCGCCACGGGCCGCGCTGGCCGTGGCGCTCCGTCGCGCCCGCGCTGCGCGCCGCCGACCTGGCGCTCGCGAACCTCGAGGGCGCCGTCTCGACCCGCGGCACGCCGGCTCCCGGCAAGCTGTACACCTTCCGTGGGCCGCCGTCCGCTCTCCGCGCGGCTGCCTCCTTCGCCGGACTCGACCTGGTGTCGCTCGCCAACAACCACTCGCTCGACTACGGCCGCACGGCCTTCCTGGACACGATCGCGAACGCGCGCCGCTTCGGCCTGCGCACGGTGGGCGGGGGCTCGAGCCTGACCACGGCCCGGCGGCCCGCGATCGTGAAGCGCGGCGGCCTGCGAGTCGCGTTCCTCGGCTTCTCGGACGTGCGACCGCTCGGATTCGACGCGGGCGCGGGCCGCCCGGGCACCGTGCCCGCCTTTCCGGAGATCGTCCGCGCCGACGTGCGGGCGGCCACTCGGCGCGCCGACGTCGTGGTCGCCTACTTCCACTGGGGGGTCGAGCGCACGACCGTCCCGACCTGGCGCCAGCGCGACCTCGGGCAGACGGCGCTCGACGCCGGCGCGACCGTCGTCCTCGGCGCGCACCCCCATGTCCTCCAGCCGGTCGAGCGCCGCGGTAGGCGCCTGATCGCCTGGAGCCTCGGCAACTTCGTCTTCGCCGCGCACTCGCCCAACACCACGCGCACGGGGATCCTCCGCATCCGGCTCGGCGCGCGCGGAGTCGTCGGCACGAGCTTTCGACGAGCCCGCATCGCGTGGGTGCAGCCCCGTCTCCTGCCTTGATGGAGGCCTGATGGACGCCCGCGTGCTGCTCGTCGAGGACGACGCCTCCATCAGGGAGACGACGGCGATCGGCCTGGGCGGCGCCGGCTTCCGGGTCACGACGGCCGGGGACGGGCGCGAGGCGCTGCTGCGCTTCCGGCAGGAGCCCTTCGACCTCGTCGTCCTCGACCTCATGCTGCCCGAGCTGGATGGCTACGAGGTCTGCCGCGAGATCCGCAGGACGAGCCGGGTGCCGATCGTGATGCTCTCGGCGCGGAGCGACACCGTGGACGTCGTCGTCGGGCTCGAGCTCGGCGCCGACGACTACGTCACGAAGCCGTTCGAGCTGCCCGAGCTCGTGGCGCGGGTGCGGGCCGCGCTACGCCGCGCGGGCGGCGAGCCGGCCGACGAGCGGCTCCGCTTCGCCGACCTGGAGATCGATCCGGCCGGCTTCCGGGCCACGAAGGCGGGACGGGAGCTCGAGCTAACCGCCACCGAGTTCCGCCTCCTGCTGGAGCTCGCACGCCGCCCCGGCCAGGTGTTCACGCGCGAGCTCCTCCTCGAGCGCGTCTGGAACTACGAGTATCTCGGCGACTCGCGGCTCGTGGACGTCGCCGTGCAGCGGCTGCGCGCCAAGGTCGAGGACGATCCCGGGAACCCCGTCCTGGTCCGGACCGTCCGCGGCGTCGGCTACCGCTTCGAGCGCCCGGCGTGACCGAGCGGCCCCGCAGGATCCAGGCTGGCCGCCTGCGGCGCCGCCTCGCGCTGGCCTTCGCCCTCACGGCCGGGCTGGCCGCGGCGGCGCTGGCGGCCGGCTCCTTTCTGCTCGTCCGCGGCGCGCGCCTCGACGAGTCCGTCGACCGGGCGCTCGAGCAATCGCGCTTCAACCTCGTCCTGGGCAGCGAGGTGCTGCCCGCGGAGGGCTCCGACGGGCTCCTCGACGCGCTCCAGCGTCGCGGCGGCTTCGACACCGTCCTGCTCGAGGACGGGCGCGCGTCCCCCTCCAGCCTCTCCCTGGGCGCCGACCAGGTCCCGGCCGACCTCCAGGAGCTCGTGGCGTCGGGCCAGCTCGCCTGGGAGCGGACGACGGTCGCCGACACCTCCTACCTCGTGACCGGCGGGCGAGTGCCGGGGGCCGAGGCGGAGGCGTACTTCTTCTTCTCGGAGGAGGACCTGCGGAGTGACCTCACGGAGCTCGGCACGATCCTCCTCGGCGGCCTCGGGGTCGTGGTCATCCTGGCGGCCCTGGCCGGAGCCCTGCTCGCCCGCCGGACGCTCGCCCCCGTCGCCCGGGCGAGCGATGCGGCGCGCTCGCTCGCCGAAGG
>JBOHAK010000142.1:0-15839 GCA_050697795.1 Gaiellaceae bacterium | reverse complement strand
ACGCCTCGGACTTCGGCCCCCTGGTGGGCCGTTGCGGCGCCGCGGCCTTCGTCCCGAAGGCCGAGCTGACGGGCGCTGCGCTCCGCGCTGTGCTTCGATAAGCGCCATGGGACGACTCACCGCGGCGTCCGTCGTCGGCCTCGGGCTCCTCCTGACGGCGAGCTCGCTCATGCTCGTGTTCGCGAGCGACCACGAGGACCGGCCGGTGTTCGTGGCCATGACCCACCTGCTCGGCGCGTGGTCGTTCATCCTCGGCGGCCTCGTCGCGTGGGCGCGCCGCCCCGACAACCGCTTCGGGCTCCTGCTGACGGCGGTCGGGATGACCGTCTTCATCGGCGCCCTCTCCGAGTCGAACGAGTCGATCCCGTTCACCCTCGGCTGGACCTTCGGCGGCCTCTTCATCGCCGTCTTCATCCATGCGCTGCTGGCGTTTCCGCGCGGCTACCTGGAGTCGAGGCTCGCGTACTCCATCGTCGGCGTGGGCTACGGGGTGCTCACGTTCGGCGCGCTCCTGTCGAGCTTCTTCGACGACGTCTCCGACGAGTGCCCGGACTGCCCGGCGAACGCGTTCCTGATCGTCGACTCCCCGACGGCGCTCACGGTCGTCAACGGCGTGCTCCTCGTCGTAGGCGTGCCGGCGCTCATCGCCTCGCTGTACGTCTTCCGGCGCCGCTGGCGCGCGGCCTCCGCGCCGCTTCGCCGCGTGTTCCTGCCCGTCTACCTGACCGCAGGGACGACGATCGTCCTCCTGGCGGTCGCGCTCGTGGTCGCCACCGTCTCCGACGACGCGGCGAACGCGCTCTTCTGGATCGTGATCTTCTCGTTCGCGAGCGTCCCGTTCGCGTTCATCGTCGGGCTCCTGAGCGGGCGGCTCGCACGAGCCGGCGTTGGGCAGCTCCTGCTCGAGCTGGGCCAGGCGCGGGCCCCGGGCGAGCTCCGCGAGGCCATCGCGCGCGCGGTCGGCGACCCGACGCTGCGCCTCGCCTACTGGATCTCCGAGACGGAGACCTTCGCGGACATCGAGGGCAACCCGATCGAGCTGCCGGAGCCCGGCGGCGAAGAGCTCGCCACCATGGTCGAGCGCGAGGGGCGCACCGTCGCCGCCCTCATCCACCACCGCTCGCTGGAGGAGGACCCGCTGCTCGTCGAGTCCGCCGCCGCGGCGGCCGCCTTCGCGCTCGAGAGCGAGCGGAGGCTGGCCGCGCTGGCGAAGGCCCAGGCCCGCAACCGGGCGCTGCTCGACGCGGTCCCCGACCTCATGTTCCGCATGGACCGGGACGGCACGTACCTCGAGGTCAAGGGGGCTGACGAGGACCTCGTCATCCCGCGCGAGCAGCTGATCGGCGTCCGCGCCCATGACGTCCTCCCGCACGACGTCGCCGACGTGCTCGTGGAGGGCATCAGGAGCACGATCGAGACCGGGGAGGTCGCCACGGGCGACTACCGACTGGAGCTCAACGGCGTCCTGCGGGACTTCGAGACGCGCACCGTGAAGGCTGGGGACGAGGCCGTCCTGATCGTGCGCGAGTTCACGGAGCGCAACCGCGCGCAGGCCGAGCTCGAGCGCCTCCACGCCGAGCTCCAGGAGCGCCACCGCGAGCTCGAGCACGAGCGCGACTTCATCCGCACCGTCGTCGATTCGGCGCCGAGCCTCATCTGCCTGGTGACGCCGGGAGGGTACGTCGTGCGCTTCAACATCACCTTGCAGCGGCTCTCGGGCCGGCGCGACGACGACCAGGTGCGCGGCCAGGCCTTCTGGGACGTGTTCATCGCCCCCGAGGAGCGCGACGCAGCGCGCGAGCAGGTGCTCGAGGTCGCAGGGGAAGGAGGCCGCGGGGAGTACGAGAGCACGTGGATCTCCGCCTCCGGGGAGCGCCGGATCGTCGCCTGGTCGACGACGCCCCTCCGCGACGACCTGGGCCGTCCGCGGCTGCTCGTCTCCGGCACCGACATCACCGAGGGCAAGCAGCACGAGGACGTGCTCCGCCGCTCCCGTGCGCGCCTCGTCGAGGCAAGCGACATCGAGCGGCGGCGGCTCGAGCGCAACCTCCACGACGGCGCCCAGCAGCGGCTGGTCTCGCTCTCGCTCGTGCTCCGCCTCGCGCAGGCGCGCGTCCACGACGACGCCGGCGAGGCGGAGCGGCTGCTCCGGCAGGCCGCCGACGAGCTCTCCCAGGCTCTCGAGGAGCTGCGCGAGCTCGCCCGCGGCATCCATCCCGCCGTCCTCTCCGACCGGGGCCTCTACGCGGCGCTCGAGGCGCTGGCCGCCCGCTCGCCGCTGCCGATCGACCTTCAGCTCGAGGACGAGCGCCTGCCCGAGCCCGTCGAGGCGGCCGCGTACTACGTCGTGTCGGAGGCGCTCGCGAACGTCACCAAGTACGCCGAGGCGTCGTCGGTGGCAGTTAGCATCGCCCGCGTGAACGGTCGCGCGCTGGTGGAGATTGCGGACGACGGCGTGGGCGGGGCCGACCCGACCCGCGGTTCGGGGCTGCGGGGGCTCGTCGACCGCGTCGAGGCGCTCGACGGCCGTCTGTTCGTCGACAGCGCGCCCGGCGCTGGCACGCGCATTCGCGCGGAGATCCCGTGCGCGTAGTCCTCGCCGAGGACTCCGTGCTCCTGCGCGAGGGCGTCGCGCGCCTGCTCGAGGACCAGGGCTTCGAGATCGTGGCACAGACCGGGACGGCCGACGACCTCATGCTCAAGGTGCGGAGCTACTCGCCGAACGTCGTCATCGTCGACATCCGCATGCCGCCCACCCACACGGACGAGGGCCTGCGGGCGGCGCAGGAGATCAGGGAGAGCTACCCCGACGTCGGCGTGCTCGTCCTCTCCCAGTACGTCGAGGCCGCCTACGCGATGGAGCTCCTCGCCGAGAGCGCCGAGGGCGTGGGCTACCTCCTCAAGGACCGCGTCTCGGACGTCGGCGAGTTCGCCGCCGCCGTCCGGCGCGTGGGCGAGGGCGGCTCGGCGCTCGACCCGGCGATCGTCTCGCAGCTCGTCGGCCGCCGCCGCCGCGACGACCCGATCGACACGCTCACGCCCCGCGAGCGCGAGGTGCTGGAGCACATGGCCCAGGGCCGCTCGAACCAGGGCATCGCCGAGGCGCTCGTCGTCACGGAGCGCGCCGTCGAGAAGCACGTGACGAGCATCTTCGGGAAGCTTCGCCTCCAGCACGCCGCCGAGGACCACCGGCGGGTGCTGGCGGTGCTCACCTTTTTGCGCTCGTAGGCCCGCTCCCGCTCTTGGTGCGGAAAACCGCACCAATGGAAGCTGGTTGGCCACATTCCCGTCCAGTAGGCGAGGAGGGAAGGTGTCCACATGAAGCGCAACATGTTCATCGGTGTGATCGTCCTCGCGGTTCTGATGCTCGCAGTCGGCGGGTGGACCGTGCGGGGCGCGCGCTGGGCTCTGGCGGGATAAGCCGTGTCTCCGGCGCCCGGCTCCACACGGATGCTCGGGGCGCTCGCGCTGCCGACGTTCGCGCTCGCACTCGGGATCAGCGTCCTCACGACATACGCGCCGCTCCTCCTCGGCGAGGCGACCTCGTCCGCGGGGGCGATTGGCATCGCCATCGGCGCGGAAGGGGCCTTCGCGCTCTTCCTCCCGCTCCTCGTCGGCTCGCTCTCCGACCGGACGCGGACGCGCTTCGGGCGCCGCATCCCGTACGCGCTCGCCGGCGTCCCGCTGCTCGTGGCGCCGCTCGTCATCCTTCCCTTCGCGCACGGCTACGCGGAGACGGTCGCCCTCGTCTCGCTCTTCTTCGTCGGCTACTTCGTCTACTACCCGCCGTACCAGGCGCTCTTCGCCGAGCTCGTCCCCTCGTCCCACCAGGGCAGGGCGCAGGGGTGGCAGGGCGTCATGCGCGGCCTCGGCCTCGGCGCCGCGCTCGTGGGCGGCGGGCTCCTGCTCACCGTCTGGACGCCGCTCCCGTTCGTCCTCGCCGCCGGCGCGGTCGTGCTCGCCACGGTCGTGCTCGTGCGCGAGGTCCGGGGCCGGGAGCGCGGGCTCGCCGTTGCGGCTACGCCCGCCGTGCCCGGCCCGGGCGTCTTCAGGCTGATCCGCGAGCGTGCCGACGTGCGCGCCTTCGTGGCTGCGAACGCGTTCTGGGAGCTCTCCTTCATGGGCCTGAAGACGTTCATCGTGCTCTTCGTCGTGAAGGGCCTCGGCGAGTCCGTCGGGACGGCTTCGGCCGTGATCGGCGTCGTCGCCGGCGCCTACGTGGTCGCCTCCTTCGGAGCCGGCAGGCTGGCCGACTCCGTCGGGCTGCACCGCGTCATGCGCGTCGCGCTCTGGGTCTACGGCGTCGGCCTGCTCATCGGCGCGGGCTTTTCCTCGCTCGGCCCCCTGCTCATCGGGCTTCCGCTCGTCGCGCTCGCAGGCGCCGTCGTCATGACCCTTCCCTACGGGATGTTGGTGCAGATGACGCCGGCGGGGGCGGAGGGCGCGCTCTCCGGCCTCTTCGGCTTCTCCCGCGCGCTCGGCGCCATCCTCGGGCCGATCGTCGTCGGCATCAGCATCGACGTGCTCCAGCCGCTCTTCCCGGCCACGAACGGCTACGGCGCCATGTGGATCGCGATCGGCGCGCCGATCCTGCTCTCGCTGCCCTTCCTCGCCGCCCTGCGGCGCGAGGAGCAGGAGGTCGAGGCGATCCCGGCCCCGGTCGCCGCGCGCGACGAGCTCGCGCTGGCCGCCTGAGTCGCCTGAGCCGGCTTCGGGGTAGCCGCACCCCGAGACGCAGGGTGGCCGCATTCCGGCCCGGGACTCGCGCTGAGACCGTACGAGCAGCACTGAACAAGGCTCGAAAGGACTCGAATGACTCCCCTCGCAACGTCCAAGAACCTCTCCGCCCGCATGGCCCGCTGGAGCGCGGCGCATCGAAAGCTCGCCATCTTCGGGTGGCTCGCGTTCGTCGTGCTCGCGCTGGCCATCGGAAACCTCGTCGGGACGCAGCAGCTCCGCGACGAGGACACCGTCCCCGGCGAGTCGGGCCGGGCGGCGGCGATCATCGACCGCGGGAACTTCGGCGAGACCGCCGACGAGACCGTGATCGTCCAGAGCGACTCCGCCAAGGCGTCCAGCCCTGCGTTCCGCGCTGCGGTGCAGGACGTCGTCGACCGCGTCTCGGGCTTCCAGGGCGTCTCCGACGTCCGCTCGCCCGAGGACGACCCGACGCTCGTCTCCCAGGACGGGCGCTCGGCGCTCGTGCAGTTCGAGCTCGCCGACGAGGACGACTCCGCCGTCGACCGGATCGATCCGATCCTCGAGTCGCTCGCGGCGGCCGAGGCCACGCATCCCGGCTTCGCCGTCGAGGCCTTCGGGGACGCGAGCGCGACCAAGGCGCTCGACGAGACCGTCGAGCAGGACTTCCAGCGGGCGGAGCTGTTCGCCATCCCGCTCACGCTCGGCATCCTCCTGCTCGTCTTCGGCGCGCTCGTCGCCGCCACGATCCCGCTCGTGCTCGGCCTCACCGCCGTCGCGGCGGCGCTCGGCCTGGCGGCGATACCGAGCCAGGTCTTCCCGATGGACGAGGCCTCGTCCTCGGTGATCCTGCTCATCGGCCTCGCCGTCGGAGTCGACTACTCGCTCTTCTACCTCAAGCGCGAGCGCGAGGAGCGGGCGGCCGGCCGGAACCCGCGAGCGGCCCTCGAGGTCGCGGCGGCCACGTCCGGCCGGGCGGTCCTGATCTCCGGCCTCACGGTTCTGATCGCCCTCGCCGGCATGTTCCTCGGCGGGAGCGCGATCTGGACCGCGATCGCAATCGGGACGATCCTCGTCGTAGCGATCTCCGTGACCGGATCGCTGACGGTCCTCCCGGCCCTGCTGTCGTGGCTGGGCGACCGGGTCGAGAAGGGCAAGATCCCGCTCCTGCGCCGGCTCCGCCGCGACCACGGCGACTCGCGGCTCTGGGGCGCGGTGCTGAACCGTGTCCTGCGCCGGCCGCTCGTCTCGGCGGTCGCAGCGGGCGGCTTCCTGCTCGCCCTGGCGGCGCCGGCGGTGAGCATCCACACCGAGCTCCCCGGCCTCTCGAGCCTCCCCCGCGACCTCGAGATCATGCAGACCTACGACCGGATCCAGACCGCCTTCCCGGGCGGCCCGCTCCCGGCCGTGGTGGCGATCGAGGCCGACGACATCGGCTCGACCGAGGTGCAGGGCGCCATCGCCGACCTGCGCGAGCAGGCGCTCGCCACGGGCCAGATGCGTGACCCGATCCAGGTGCAGACGAACCCGGACGAGACCGTGGCGCTCGTCTCCGTCCCGCTCGCGGGCGACGGGGACGACGAGGCGTCGCAGGCGGCGCTCGCCACGCTCCGCGGCGAGGTCATCCCGGCCACCGTCGGCGCCGTCGACGGTGTCGAGGTCGCGGTGACGGGCGAGACGGCCGCGTCGAAGGACTTCAACGAGCTCACGAAGGACCGCGTGCCGTACGTGTTCGCCTTCGTCCTCCTGCTCGCCTTCGCACTCCTGCTCGTCTCGTTCCGCTCCGTGGTGATCGCGGCGAAGGCCGTGCTCCTCAACCTGCTCTCCGTGGCCGCCGCCTACGGGCTGCTGGTGCTGGTCTTCCAGCAGGGCTACGGCGAGTCGCTGCTCGGCTTCGACTCGACCGGAGCGATCGTCTCGTGGCTCCCGCTCTTCATGTTCGTGATCCTCTTCGGGCTCTCGATGGACTACCACGTGTTCATCCTCAGCCGGATCCGGGAGGCGTACGATCGCGGGCTCGGGACCGAGGAGGCCGTGACCCACGGGATCAAGTCGACGGCCGGCGTCGTGTCCGCGGCGGCGCTCGTGATGGTCGCGGTGTTCTCGATCTTCGCGACGCTCTCGACCATCGACATGAAGCAGCTCGGCGTCGGACTTGCGGCCGCGCTCCTCATCGACGCGACGATCGTCCGCGGCGTGCTCCTGCCGTCGGTCATGAAGCTCCTCGGCGACTGGAACTGGTACCTGCCGAAGTGGCTCGAGTGGCTGCCGCAGGTCTCGCACGAGACGGAGGCGGCTCCGCGGGCGGTGCCCGCACCCGCCCCGGCCGGCCGCTAGCCGACCGCTCTCTCCCGCGGGCCCGCGTCCCCTCCCCCGGGGGCGCGGGCCCGCCTCTTGAACGGGCGTCCCCCGTGTGCAATTGTCCGGGCTGCCCATGAGGCACGTGTTACGAGCTCGCCTCCTCCTCTCGGCGGCTCTGGCCGCCTTCCTCATCCTGGCGCTGTGGCCCGCGGCGGCGGCGGGCCACGGGCGCCAGGTGACCGTGATGACGCGGAACCTCTTCGTCGGGACCGATCTGACGCCGATCTTCACCGCGCAGACACTCCCGCAGCTCGTCGGCGCGACGACGACCGCATTCCTCGAGGTGCAGGCAACGCGCTTCCCGGAGCGGGCGGAGGCGATCGCGGGTGAGATCGCGGCGACCGGTCCGGACGTCGTCGGGCTCCAGGAGGCGATGCTGATCCGGACGGACGCGCCCGCGGACGGGCCGGCGACCCCGGCGGAGACCGTCGCCTACGACTACCTCGAGACCCTCCTCGCCGCGCTCGCCGCCCGCGGCCTCGACTACGAGGCGGTCGCCGTCGTGACGAACGCCGACAACGAGCTGCCGACGGCGCTTGGCTTCGACGTCCGCGCGACCGACCGCGACGCCATCCTCGTGAACCGGGACCGCCGCCCGCGCCTCAAGGTGTCGAACCCGCAGGCGGGCAACTTCCTCGCCCGGGTCACGTTCCAGACGATCGCCGGGCCGGTGGCCTTCCCACGGGGCTGGACGTCGATCGACCTGAAGCTTCGCGGCCAGCGCTTCCGGGTGGTGAACACGCACCTGGAGGCGGTCAGCGGGGCGGTGCAGGTGGCCCAGGGAGCGGAGCTCTTGGCCGGGCCGGCGGGCTCCACGCTCCGGACGCTCCTCGTCGGGGACTTCAACTCGCGGGCCGACGGCACGGGCACGCCCACGTACGGCCTGCTGCGCGGCGCGGGCTTCGCCGACGCCTGGAGCGACGTCCATCCGGGCGACCCGGGCCTCACGTGCTGCTGGGAGACGCATCTCCTGAGCCCGCTGCCGCCCTTCGACGAGCGCATCGACCTCGTACTCGCGCGCGGAAGCTTCACGGCGCTCCGCGCCGAGATCGTCGGCGAGGACGCAGTCGCCGACCGGACTCCCTCGGGGCTCTTCCACTCGGACCACGCGGGCGTCGTGGTCACGCTCCGTCTAGGCCGGTGAAAGCCTGACGAGTAGACTGAAGCGCTCGAGGCGGAGCCCGTTGCGGCGGGGCTCCGCCTCGGCGTCCGTGGGCTGCGGGCCGGGGGAGAGATCCGGGAGCCTGCGGCCAGCTCCAGGGCCTCCGGCCCGCGCCTGACGAGGGTACGCCCCGCAACCTGCCGAAAGGGCCAGGAGCGGGATAATTTTCAGAATCCTCACAATTGGCGGGACATGCCTTGTGTCGGCACGGAACCGGCTAGGCTGGGCCCCGTGCCGGATCCAGCCGATTTGGCCGAGCGTCTGCGGCGGCTCGCCCTCTCCCTCCCCGAGGCCTACGAGGACGAGCCCTGGGGCCATCCGGTGTTCAAGTGCTCCGACAACCGCATGTTCGCCTCCATGAACGTGGGCGAGACCGCGGTCTCGCTCACGGTGAAGCTGACGCCCGAGGAGCGTGAGATCGCCGAGCTCCTGCCCTACGTCCACCGGGCCCGGTACGTGGGCCGCTACGGCTGGGTGACCGCGGAGGTGGACGACGAGGAGTCGCTCGAGGCGGCGCTCGAGTGGATGCGCGAGAGCTACTGGCTGAAGGCGCCGCCCCACCTCAGAAGCGCGGTCGAAGAGACGTGAGCGGTCTCGTCGTGCTCGCCCCGGGCCTCCACCGCTGGACGGCCCGGCATCCGGACGCGGATCCGAGCCCCGATCCGGGGAGCGCGGCCGACTGGGGCCCGGACGTCGCCTCCGTCGCCTACGAGGCGCCGGATGCGCTCGTGCTCATCGACCCGCTCGTCCCGGACGACCGCGCGGATCTCCGCGACGCCCTGGACGCGCTCGTCGGCCGCCACGGCCGCCGCGTCTCGATCCTGACGACCCTCGGCTTCCACCGCCGCAGCAAGGAGGAGCTCGCGGCGCGCTACGACGCCTCCACGTCCCGCGCGCGCAAGACGCTGCCCGCGGGCGTCGAGACGATGCAGATCAAGGGAGCCGGCGAGACGATGGTCTGGCTCCCGGAGCCGCGCGCGCTCGTCCCCGGAGACCGGCTGCTCGGCGCGGACGGGGGCGGCCTGCGGCTCTGCCACGATTCATGGCTCCGCTACCTCCCGAGCGGCATGCGCACCGCGGGCCTGCGGGACGCCCTGCGCCCGCTGCTCGACCTGCCCGTGGAGATGGTGCTCGTCTCCCACGGCGAGCCGGTGCTCCGCGGCGGGCGCGACGCGATCGCGCGCGCCCTCGAAGCGTAGGCGCTCCGTAGCCCCGGTCAGTCCGCGCTCGGCACATCCTCGGCGTCGTTCTCGTCCTCGTTCCGCTCCGGGTCGGGGACGGGAGAGCCGTCCTCGGTCTCGTCGATGTCCTGGTCGGAAACCTGCTGAGTATCCTCTTCGTCCATGCGCGTCATCCTTCCAGACAGCACGGAGCTCGAGCTTCCCGACGGCGCGAGCGGGCTCGACGCCGCGCGCGCGATCGGGCCCAAGCTCGCGGAGCAGGCTGTCCTGGTGCGGGCGAACGGGAGCGTGCGAGACCTGCGCCTGCCGCTGGAAGACGGCGCGCAGATCCAGATACTGACGACGCGCGACCGGGAGGACCAGGACGCCCTCTCGGTCCTGCGCCATTCGGCCGCGCACCTGCTCGCCGAGGCGGCGCGCCGGCTCTACCCGGGCACGAAGGTGGCCATCGGCCCGCCGATCGAGAACGGCTTCTACTACGACTTCGAGTTCCCCGAGCCCGTGTCCGAGGACGCGCTCGAGCGTCTCGAGGAGGAGATCCGCCGCGAGGTCGCCGAGGGGCGCGAATGGGAGCGCTGGGAGACGAGCCGGGACGAGGCGCGACGCTACTTCGAGGAGGAGGGCGAGCCGTACAAGGTCGAGCTCGTGGACACGGCCGAGGGAGACATCTCCTTCTACAGGCAGGGCAACTTCGTGGACCTCTGCCGCGGCCCGCATCTCCAGAACGCGGCTCCCATCAAGGCGGTGAAGCTCCTCTCGCTGGCGGGCGCCTACTGGCGCGGCGACGAGCAGCGGCCGCAGCTCACCCGGGTCTACGGGACGGCGTTCTTCGACCCCCGCGACCTCGAGACACACCTGCATCGCCTGGAGGAGGCGAAGCGCCGCGACCACCGCCGCCTGGGGCAGGACCTAGGCCTCTTCGACTTCTCCGAGCTCGCGCCCGGGATGCCGTTCTGGCACCCGCGCGGGATGGTCGTCTGGAACGTCCTCGAGGACCTGCGCCGGCGCGAGAACCGCAGACGCGGCTACGACGAGGTGCGCACGCCGCTGCTCTACGACTCCGAGCTCTGGCGCACCTCCGGGCACTGGGAGAAGTACCGGGAGCACATGTTCCGGCTCGAGATCGAGGAGAGGGACTTCGGCCTCAAGCCGATGAACTGCCCGGGCCACTGCCTCCTGTACTCGCTCGGGCCGCACAGCTACCGGGAGCTGCCTCTGCGGATCGCCGAGGCCGGGAACCTCCACCGGAACGAGCTCTCCGGGGTCCTGCACGGGCTCCTGCGCGTGCGCCACTTCGTCCAGGACGACGCGCACGTCTTCTGCACCTTCGAGCAGGTCCCGGACGAGCTGCTCGCCTGCCTCGACTACGCCTACTACCTCTACGACCTCTTCGAGCTCGACATACGCGTCGAGCTCTCCCTGCGGCCGGACGACCGGCTCGGTACGGACGAGGAGTGGGACCTCGCCGAGGGCGAGCTCGTGAAGGCGCTCGCGGCCAAGGGGCTCGAGTACACGGAGAGCGAGGGGGAGGGCTCCTTCTACGGGCCCAAGATCGACCTGCACATGGACGACTCGCTCGGCCGCAGCTGGCAGCTTGGGACCGTGCAGCTCGACCTCCAGATGCCGAAGCGCTTCGGGCTCGTCTACCAGGGGGACGACAACGCCGAGCACATGCCGGCGATGATCCACCGCGCCCTCCTGGGGTCGCTCGAGCGCTTCGTCGGCATCTACCTGGAGCACACGGGCGGCGACCTCCCTCTCGTGCTCGCGCCCGAGCAGGTGCGCATCCTCCCCGTGAGCGACGCGCATCGCACCGACGCCGAGTCGCTCGCCGACCGCCTGCGAGGCGAGGGGCTCCGCGCCGTGGTCGACGAGCGCGGCGAGACGCTGGGCCGCCGCATCCGCGACGCCGAGCTCGAGAAGGTGCCCTACGTCGTCGTGTGGGGAGACCGCGAGTCGCTCGAATCTGTGTCGGTTCGGCGACGGGGCGGTGAACAGTCTGTGACCTCGGCCGACGCGCTTGCCGAGGAGCTGCTCGCCGCTGCTAGACTCTGATCCCTGCAAGCAGGAGCATCGTTTCCTCACCTCCGGAGCCGCGCGCTCATCGGAGGTTCAACCGAATTGGGGACATGACGAGCTGCCTGCGTGCAGCTTTTCGTTGTTCTAGGAGGAGGAAGCAGCACAGCTTGGTGACGTTTCAGTGAGGCCGCGGCGCAGGTTCGAGCAGGCCAGGCCGCAGCAGGACACGACGCGGATCAATGAGGCGATTCGCGTCCCGAATGTTCGGCTGGTCGATTCGGACGGCAGCCAGGTCGGCATCAAGCCGACGGCGGAGGCCCTCGAGTACGCGTACTCCAAGGATCTGGACCTGGTCGAGGTGGCGTCCAGCGCCGACCCCCCGGTGTGCCGGATCATGGACTACGGCAAGTACAAGTACGAGCAGGAGCAGAAGGCCAAGACCGCGAGGAAGCACCAGTCCCAGATCCAGGTCAAGGAGATCAAGCTCCGTCCCAAGATCGGCGTCCACGACTACGAGACGAAGAAGGGCCACGTCGTGCGATTTCTCAACAAGAAAGCCAAGGTAAAGGTGACGATCATGTTCCGCGGCCGGGAGCAGAGCCATCCCGAGCGCGGTCGCGATCTGCTCATGCGGCTCGCGGAGGACGTCAAGGATCTGGGCGAGATCGAGTCGCCGCCGATCCAGGACGGGCGCAACATGGTCATGGTGCTCGCGCCGCACCGGAACATCGGCCAGGTGAGAGCCGCCCAGAGTGCCTAAGCAAAAGACCAACAGCGCCGCCAAGAAGCGGTTCAAGCTGACCGGTGGCGGCAAGATCCTGCGCCGGCATGCGATGAAGAGCCACAACCTGGAGAAGAAGAGCGCCAAGCGCCGCCGCGCCTTCCGCCGCGACCACGAGGTCGAGGGGACGGACGCGCGCGAGGTTCGGCGCTTGCTCGGCCGCTAGGCGAGGGGAGGAACGATGCCGCGGGTAAAGCGCTCGGTGCACGCGCGTAAGAAGCGCCGCAAGGTTCTCGCGCAGGCCAAGGGCTATGTCGGCCAGCCCCACGTCTCGTACCGGAAGGCGAAGGAGCAGATCCTCAAGGCTGACAACCACGCCTACCGCGACCGCAAGAAGCGCAAGCGGGTTTTCCGTCGGCTTTGGATCATCAGGATCAACGCGGCCGCTCGCCGGGAGGGCCTCTCCTACAACCAGTTCGTCGCGGGCTGCCGCAAGGCGAACATCGAGCTCGATCGCAAGGTGCTTGCCGACCTCGCCGTCAGCGACCCGACTGCGTTCTCGGCGGTCGCCGCCCAGGCGAAAGCCGCGCTAGAGACCTGAGCCCGGACGAGACCGTCGGTGAGGTCTTCCGCCGCATGGCGGACGACTTCGAGCGGGGCGGCTCGAAGCTCTACGCGTCGCTGGCGCGGCGGTACGCCGACGACCCCCTTGTCGCCGAGCTCGTCGGAGACCAAAAGCCGCGCTGGGAAGCGCCGCTGCGCCTGTTCGGAGCCGTGCACTACCTGGAGCTCGCCGGGGTCGTCAGGCACCCGTGGCCCAAGTTCCGGGGCGTCCTCGAGAGCCAACGCGACTGGCTGACCCGCTTCATCGCGGAACAGCCGGTACAGACCAACGAGGTGCAGCGCTGTTGGGGGCTTCTGCCCGCCTTCCTCACGATCGTCGACTACCGGCCGCTTCACCTCATCGAGCTCGGGCCGAGCGCGGGCCTCAACCTCTTCTGGGACCGGCATCGCTACCGCTACGGGGACTTCGTCTGGGGGCCGCTGGACGCGCGACTCCAGCTGACCGGCGAGGCCCGTGGCGGCCCGCCCGGTGAGCTGTTCGAGCGCCGCATCGAGGTGCGCCGGCGTATCGGCATCGACCGTCGTCCCATCGACGTCACGAGCGATCACGGGGCGAACCTCCTGGAGGCGTTCGTTTGGGCAGACCAGACCGGACGGCTCGACAGGCTGCGCCGGGCGATCGAGCTCGTCCGCGAAGATCCGCCGGAGATTCTCGAGGGCGACTACGTCGAGGTTCTGCCTGCACTACTCGAACAGCGCGACCCCGAGGCGCTCACCGTCGTCTTCCATTCGGCGTCTGCCGTCTACCTGCACCCGGAGGATGCCGAGCGCCTGCGGGAGACGATGGAGCAGGCGGGGGAGGAGGGGCCGCTCGCGTGGGTCTCGTACGAGAGCGCCCGCGACGAGGAGGTCGGCTACCACTCCTTCGTGCTCGAGATCCAGACCTGGCCGGGAGGCGAGCGCCGTCGTCTCGCCCGGCTCGACGGGCACGCCAACTCGATGGTGTGGCTTTGATTACTTCGGCCGCGAATCCCCGGCTCAAGCTCGTGCGCAAGCTCCACTCGCGGCGCCAGCGCGAGAAGCTCGGCCTCTTCCTCTGCGAGGGCGAGGATCTCGTCGCTGCTGCGCTGGACGCGGGCCTCCAGCCCGTCGAGACCCTTCTCGACGCCGAACGCCCCGCACTGAACGAGCGGCTGCCCCATGGGGAGGAGGTCGCTCCAGAGCTCCTCGCCGAGGTCTCGACGCTTGCCCATCCACCGCGCGTGATCGCGGTCTTTCGCCATGCCGACCTGCGGGGCGGGACGGACGCGCCTCTCGGCCTCGCCCTCTGGCGCGTCGGCGATCCCGGGAATGTCGGAACGCTCATCCGCGCAGCCGACGCCTTCGGGCCGGCGTTCGTCGCGCTCTCGTCCGGAAGCGCCGATCCCACGTCGCCCAAGGCCCTGCGCGCCTCCATGGGCGCCCTCTTCAGAGTTCCTCTCGCCGGCTTCGAGGAAGCACCTGGGCCCCGTCTCGGGCTCGTCCCGAAGGCAGGCAAGCTCCTGCCGGATGTCTCGCTCGGTGAGCGCGCGACCTTTGTTCTCGGCGCGGAGCGCGAGGGTCTGGCCCCCGAGGTCCTTCGCGAGTGTGACGAGATCGTGTCGATTCCGACTCGAGAGGGTGCCGAATCCCTCAACGTCGCCGTTGCCGGGGCGATCGCTCTTTACGAACGGAAGAGACGGGGCTAGCGGCTCACCAAGCGCCGCCGCCTCCTCCGCCACCGCCCCCGCCGCCACCGCCGCCCGAGAAGCCGCCGCCGAACCCGCCTGAGCCGCTCGAGGGCGGGGCGAGCGCGTCTCCGAAGCCTGCGGAAAGGTCGCCGATGCCGAGCGCGGTCGGGCCCGCGCCGAGGTCGCCGTCACCGCTGATCCAGTACACGGAGCTCGCTTCGTGCAGCTCTTCGGGCATATACAGGTGCGCGCCCTGGAGGACCCGCTCCGCGATGCCGAAGGCGATGCCGTAGACGAGGTAGCGCTCCCAGAGCTCGAGGGAGGCCGGCGGCGCGATGTCGAGCCTCGGAAAGTCGCCCAGATAGCGCCGGAACGCCTCCCAGCGCTCCGCCTCCTGTTGCGCCTCTCGGGAGCGCCGCCGCCAGAGGGAGTGCTGGGTGATGGCCGCAAAGCCGAGCACGCCTGCGTTCACACAGCCGCAGGCGCCGAAGGCTATGAAGAGGATGTCTTTCCAGCGCGGGGCGAACGACTCGAAGCGCTCGATCCCCGTCCAAAGGAGAACGGCGCCGACAACCCCTAGAAGTGCTGCAGAAGCGAGTAGGAGGTTGAGGCCGTCGGAGCTGAACCAGCCACGCAGCTTGATCTCGTCGGCGACCGCCTCCTTGAAGTTCGCAAAGCGCTGGCTGTTCCCCTTCCGGTCTTCCTCGATCCTCGTACGAAATGCGGAAAGGACCTCGGGACCCAATGCGAGGACCTCGTCGGCGACCTTTGCCACGGGCCGTTCGTGGTCCTCGAGCTTCAGCTCTTGGTCGCCGACCGAGAGCTCGAGGTCGGCAATGCTCTGCTGCCGCAATCCGGCCCAGAGGGAACGCTCCGTCGTGACCGGCTTCGCCGTGTAGCGCCCACGCCGAATGAGGTCGAAGCGAGTCGCCGTGAACTCGTTCGAGCCCACTGCCGGACGCTGGCGAAGAAGCGGCGGAACGAGCGCGGGCGTGAGCTCGGACGGGGGCTCCTGCTCGTACTCGCGGTCGTAGCCGGTCCCTCGTTCGCGCCCGAAGAACCAGTACGTGGCAGCCATGGCCGCCGCTGCGGGGCCAAGGGCTGCGAGGAGGAGGATGAAGATCGTCCGCGGGAGATTGCGAAGCGCGCTTCGGATCCTTTCCTGGTCGCGCTCGAATGCCGCCGCGTCTTCGAGCTCCTCCGCGACGATCCGGTCGAGCGCGTTTCCGGTGCCGCGCTTCGCCGACGCAGGAGAGGTGAGGAGTGACGCGGGAAAGACGACGCGGAGCTCGACGAACTGGTGGGAGCCGATTCTGTTCGCGTAGAGCAAGACGCGGTCCGGCAGGCGCTGAACCTCGCCGCGCACGGAGACCGGATGCCCCCACGCGCGGTAGGCGCGGCCGGACGTGGGGCCGGGGAGCGTC
>JBOHAK010000141.1:0-3543 GCA_050697795.1 Gaiellaceae bacterium | reverse complement strand
GGCTCGATCGGCGCGCTCGAGCTCGGCCTCCCCCTCGCGGCGGGCCTTGCCGCGTACCTCGCCGTGATCGCCGTCGTCGACCCGGGCCTGCCCCGCTACGCGCTCGGCCAGGCGCGCCGCATGGTCGGCCGGACGACCCTCGCCGCCCCCGCCGCGTGAGCGCGGCTCCGGACGTCTCCGTGATCGTGGTCGCCCACGATGTGCGCGAGGAGGTGCTCGCCTGCTTCGCGTCGGTAGAGCGGCACGCGGCGCCGGCCACCTACGAGCTCCACCTCGTCGACAACGCCTCCGCCGACGGGACCACCGCGGCGGTCGCCGAGGCCTTCCCCGCGGCGGACATCGTTCGGCTGCCCCGCAACGTCGGCGTGGCTGCGCGCAACGAGGGGCTGCGCCGGGCCCGCGGCCGCATGCGCATGTTCCTCGACAGCGACGCGCGCTTGACGGAGGGAGCGCTGCCCGAGCTCGTCACCTACCTCGACGCCCATCCCGAGGCGGGTCTGGTCGGCCCGCGGCTCGTCTACGAGGACGGCTCGCTGCAGCTGTCCGCGCGCCGCTTTCCGCCGCTTCTCCTCCCCCTCATGCGCCGTCCGCCGCTGGGGAGATTCTTCGACCGGAGCCGCTGGGTCCGCCGCCACCTCATGGCGGACGAGCCGCACGACCGCACGCGGGAGGTCGAGTACGTTCTCGGCGCGTGCCAGCTCTTCACGGCGCGCGCGCAGGCGGCGGCGGGGGAGATCGACGAGCGGATCTTCTTCGGCCCGGACGACGTCGAATGGTGCCTCGCGGTCCGGGCGGCCGGCCTCCAGGTCGTCTACCACCCGACGGCGACGGTGGTACACGGCTACCGGCGCACGTCGGCCGGCCGCCCGCTCTCGCGCGTCGCGCTCGCCCAGGTCGGCGCGTTCGCCTGCTTCCAGTGGAAGTGGCGTCGCGACCGCGCGCGGCTCGTCCGGGAGGGCCGCGAGATGGACGAGCGCGCGCAGGCCGCCCCCTCTGGCGCCGCAAAAGCTCCTGAGTAGACTGAGTCAGTGTCTGCGGATCAACTCCTCCTGACGCTCTGGAGGCGGAAGTGGATCGTCCTCCTCACGGTGGTCGTGGCCACCGCGGCCACGTACGTAGTCAGCCGCGGGCTCCCGAAGGTCTACGCCGCGGAGGCCACGCTCTTCGTCGGGAACCGCAGCGACGCGACCAGCGACTTCGAGGCGATCCAGTCCGCCCAGGTGCTCGCGCGCACGTACGCGGAGCTGATCCAGTCGGGCAACGTCGCCGACCGGGTGGCCGACGAGCTCCCCGCCGGCGACACCGCCGACGAGATCCTCGAGCGCACGAGCTTCCGGCCGATCTCCGACACCCAGCTCCTCGTCGTCGAGGCCGAGGGCGACTCCCCCGAGGAGGCCGCCGAGCTGGCGAACACGTACGCGGAGACGTTCGCCGCCTACGCGAGCGACGAGTTGGCCGCCGAGACGAACGGGCAGGTAACGGTGGCCGACCGGGCCCAGCCCGCGAGCGCCCCCGTGCGGCCCAGGCCGACGCTCTACGCCGCCGTGATGTTCGTCTTCGCGCTCTTCCTGGGCGCGGGCCTCGCACTCGTCCGCGATCGGCTCGACACGCGGCTCGGAAGCGAGGACGAGCTCTCGCGGGAGCTCGGCGTGCCGATTCTCGCCAGGGTGCCCAGCATCGCCCGGCGCCGCCTCAGCCGCAGCCGAGAGCAGCGCTTCCTCGAGGCGTTCCGCGTGCTCCGCACGAACCTCGCGTTCCTCTCGCCGCAGGTGCCGCTCTCGAGCGTCGTGCTGGCGAGCGCCTCGCCCGCGGAGGGCAAGTCGACGAGCTCGATCGCGCTCGCCCGCGTGATGGCCGAGCAGGGCCGGCGCGTGCTCCTCATCGAGGGCGACCTCCGGCGGCCGGCGCTCGCACGCCTGTACGAGCTCGGCGACCCGGCGCTCAAGGGCCTGACCCACTACCTCGCGCTCGGGTGGCGCTTCGAGGAGGTCGTCCACGAGACGTCGGTGCCGAACGTCTTCCTCATGCCCGCGGGCGCCGTGCCGCCGAACCCGTCCACGCTCCTGCGCCCCGAGGCGCTGAAGCATCTTCTGACCGAGGCGTCCGAGTGGGCCGACTTCGTCATCGTCGACAGCCCGCCGCTCTCGGCGGGGGCGGACGCGACCATCCTGGCTCACGCGGTCGGGACCGTGATCTTCGTCGTGAACCACCGGCGCGGCTCGCGCGCCAAGGTGACGGCGGCGATCCGCCAGCTCAGGCAGACGGAGGCGAATATCGCCGGGCTGATCGTCAACGAGATGGCGGGCTCGGAGGACTACGACCGCTACTACGGCGACCCCGCCGCCGCCGACGCGCTTCCCGAGACGCTGACGGCCACGCGCCCGAACGACTAGATGGACTGGGCGAGGACGGCCGCACCGCAGTGGTCGGTCGCCGGCGTGCTCGCCGCCGGCGCCGTCCTCGCCGCGGCGGCAGCCGGAGCGGTGTACGCCCTCGGCTCCTACCGGCTCGACGACGCGACCGTCCTCCCGATCGCCGCTGCCGGGCTGGTCGCGGTCGCGGTCGGGCTCTGGCGGCTCGAGTACGGGCTCGCGCTGCTCATCGTCCTCACGCCGCTAGCAGAGAACGCGCCGATCGCCGAGCCGGAGAACGCGCGCCTGCGAGTCGCCCTCGCGGCCTGGGCCCTGGCGTTGGTGGGGATCCAGGCCGTTCGGTCGGTGGCGGGCGGAAGACGGCTCGAGGCGCCGCCCGTGTTCGTGGGCGCCGCGGCGTTCGTGGCCGCTGCGCTCGCCGCGGTACCCTTCGCCGAGGACGGGAACGCCGCAGCCGCCAAGTTCGTCCTCCTCGCCGGGTCCGTCTTCGTCTATCTGCTGATCGCGCTCTTCCTGGACGACTGGCCTGCCCTCAAGCCGATCCTCGCCGCGCTCCTCGTCGTCGGCCTGCTCGTGAGCGGGCACGCGCTCTGGCAGTACGCCACCGGCGAGCTCTCCCGGGTCGGCTTCGTCAGCGCGACGGGCGCCGTGGAGTACCGCGTTGCCTCCTTCTTCTCGCACCCGAACCAGCTGGCAGGGTTCGTCGTCCTCTTCGTGCCTCTCTCCGTCGGCCTCTATCGCAGCTTCGACAGCAGGCTGGGGAGGGCGGGCTGCATCCTCCTGCCCTTCCTCGCGCTCGCCGCGGCGCTCGTCACGTACTCGCGCGGCGTGCTCGTCGCCCTCGCGGCCCTCGTCGTCGTCTTCGCGCGGAGCAGACGAGCGTGGCCGCTGATTGCGGGCGCGGCCGTCGTGGTCGTCCTGCTCGCCCCGGCGGCGTGGCACGATCGCGTCGCCGACGTCGGCCGCCTCGACCGTCCCGAGATCGCCACCAGGCTCGACTTCTGGGACGCGGCGCTCTCGATGTTCCAGGCCAATCCGCTCCTGGGCGTCGGACTCAACAACTTCGACGTCGCCTACGTCGGTCTCGAGCGCACGGGGCGGAGCTTCCTCCCGGGCACCGGCCTCGCAGCGCCCGAGACCGCGCACAACCTCTACCTGAACACCCTCGCCG
>JBOHAK010000140.1:0-12916 GCA_050697795.1 Gaiellaceae bacterium | reverse complement strand
GAGCAGGAGCCCGTCGTCGCCTTCATCAAGGGCACGCACGAGCAGGCCTACTGCGGGAACTCCGAGCGCGCCATGCAGGCGCTCCGCGCCGTCGGCGCGGGCTTCACGACGGTGGACGTGCTCGTCGACCCGCAGATCCGGCAGGAGCTCACCGCGCTCTCTAGCTGGCCGACGATCCCCCAGGTCTTCGTGAAGGGGGACCTTGTCGGCGGCGCCGACATCGTCCAGGAGCTGGCCGCGAGCGGCGAGCTCGAGGCGACGCTTCAGGAGAGGCTCGGCGAGGACTGGCGCCGCCCGGGCGAGGAGCGCACCGTCTCCGTCACGGACGGGCCGGGGCTCCGCGTCGTTCCTGGCGCCTGACTTCAAGCGTAGGGACCCGCTCCTGTAAGGCCGATGCTCTTGAGCGGCCAAGTCCCGACGAGTGCTTCGCCGGGGTCACGCTCGCAGGCCCTCAGGACTCGACGGACAGGCACATCCTCAGCCTAGCCCTCTGCGGTCCGCAAGCAAGCTTCAGGAGATTGGGTCGGATCTTGCAATCGCAGGAAGGGGTCTGACCCCCACGCGCCCTCCCGAGACATGCCGGGGTCAGACCCCGACACGTCTGCCCAAGACGTGGCCTTGGGGTCACGGTATTTCGCGGCGAGGGGCGGTGCAGCTTGGTCCCAAGGCATCCCTCGGGACATGCCGGGGTCAGACCCCGACGTGGCCCTCCCACGCGGCCTTCGGAGCCATGCCGGGGTCAGACCCCGACGTGGCCTCCGGGAACACGACTACTCGTAACGACGGGGCGCCCCAGCCGCGAGGTGGTCCTCAGGCGGGTGTCGCCGCGAGCAGAATCGCCTTGATCGCCTGGTGGCTCTCCTCGCCCGGCGACTCGCTGATCACCGTCGCGGGGCGGTCGAAGCGCGCCAGGGCGTCGCGGAGCGGCTCCGCTCGTAGGGTGCCCTCGCCGTAGGGGAGGTGCTTCGTCTCGTTCCGGTTCGCATAGGCGATGTCCGAGAAGTGGATGTGGAACGGGGCGCCGTCCTCGAGCACCGCGTCCGCCCGCGCGAGGGCGTCCGCGAAGGGCTCGACGTCGGTGTACGCGCCGTCGCTCACGGCATGCAGGTGGGCGAAGTCGATCACCGGCCGGACCCAGCCGACATGCTCGGCGAGCCAGAGCACGTCGTCCAGGGTCCCCAGGTCGCGGACGCGGCCCATGACCTCGACGCCGAACGGCACCGCGCGGCCCTTCCCCTCCAGACGCTCTCGCAGCGAGCCGAGCTGGTCGGCGACGGACTCCAGGGCGGCCTCGCGCTCCCGCCCGAGGAGGAAGCCGGGGTGGAAGACGACCACCTCGGCGTCAGAGGCGACGGCCACGCCGGCGGAGTGGTCGAGCATCCCCGTGGCCATGTTGTACTTCTTGTCCCGCTCGACGTGCCCCATGAAGCCGGCGATCGGCGCGTGGACCGACAACGCGATGTCCGCCTCGCGGGCCAGCTCGCCGAAGCGCTCCGCCCACGGGTAGTCCATCCAGAACTTGCCCTCGAAGTCGATCTCGCAGGCGGTGTAGCCGCGCTCGCGAAGGAGCTCGATCGCCGCCTCGGGGCTCTCCCGGGAGGGCACGCGCGCCGGGCCGATGCGAATCGCCGCCATGCGAGGCCAGCCTATCTCGCGCCAGGGTCCGTCCGATCCCCGCTCTACCTTGAGCGCATGGGCAAGCGACCTTCCCGAATCGAGCTTCTCGAGCTCGACATCGACCTCCGCCTCGCCGATCTCTGGGCAGAGGCCTGCGGGGTGTCCGAGTGGAACCTCGACACGGTTGCCGCGTTCCTGCGGGCGGCGTACGGCAAGGGCTACTGCGACGCGCTCACCGAGGACGCTCCAGGCAGCCTCTGCCGCGACCACGGGTACCGGATTCCCGATCGCAAGCCGACGCCGGCGACACCCGAGTAGCCCGAAGCGCCCGCCGGTAAACTCGATGCCGTGGCAAGGCGGCGGAACCCGGTTCGCCTGGTCGTCGCGCTCTCCGTTGCGGCGGTGCTGGCGGTTTTCCTCATCTGGACGAGCCTCGCCGGCGGCACGCCGTCCCTTCAGCCGAGCCAGTTGGCCGGCAAGACCGGCGAGGTAGGCCTCGCGGGCATCGTCGTCGGCCCGGACGAGGAGACAGGCTCCGAGCGGCGGTTCTTCATCCGCGACATCGAGGGGACGGCGAAGGTGCCCGTCGTCTATACGGGCTCAGTGCCGGATCTCTTCAAGGTCGGCCGCGAGGTCTACGTGAAGGGGCAGCTCGTGGACGGCGTGTTCGTGGCGAAGAAGGACTCGCTCGTCACGAAATGCCCGTCGAAGTACGCCCCGGAGGACTAGGGGCACTGAGATGCCTGAGCTCGGCCGTGCCGCGCTCGTCGCCGCCCTCGGCCTGATTCTCTACGCCGCCGTTGTCGGCGCCTACGCCGCCTGGCGCGGGCGCAGGCGGCTCCTGGACTCGGCGACCAACGCGCTCCTCGCCGCCTTCGCCGCGACCGGCGTCGCTTCGCTCGTCCTCGTCGCCGCGCTCGCCGGGCGCGACTTCTCCTTCGAGTACGTGGCCCGCTCGACGAGCCGCGAGCTGCCGCTCCCCTACACGCTGGCCGCATTCTGGAGCGGCCAGGCCGGCTCGCTGCTCCTCTGGCTCCTCGTCCTCACGGGTGCCGCCTCCGCCGCTCTCCTCCTGAACCGCCGCCTCGTCCGCGACGTGCTGCCCTGGACGGTGCCGATCGTGGCCGGCGTGGCCGCGTTCTTCGCCTTCCTCCTCGTCGTCGTGGCGAGTCCGTTCGAGACGCAGGTGGCGCCGGCGGACGGCGCCGGCATGACCCCGAGCCTCCAGAACCCGTACATGATCGCCCACCCGCCGATGCTCTACCTCGGCTACGTCGGGTTGACGATCCCGTTCGCGTTCGCGATGGCCGCGCTCGCGTCGCGCCGCACCGACGAGCGCTGGATCGTTGCCACCCGCCGCTGGACGCTCGGCGCGTGGACCTTCCTCGGCTTCGGGATCCTGCTCGGGGCGAAGTGGGCGTACGAAGAGGTCGGCTGGGGCGGTTGGTACGCCTGGGATCCCGTCGAGAACGCGGCGCTCATGCCCTGGCTCGTCGCCACCGCGTTCCTTCACTCGGTGATGGTGCAGGAGAAGAAGGACATGCTCCGCGTCTGGAACGTCATCCTCGTCGCGGGCGCCTTCGCGCTCTCGCTCTTCGGCACCTTCTTGACACGGAGCGGTGTGATCAGCTCGATCCACAGCTTCACGCAGTCGTCGATCGGCCCGTTCTTCCTCGGCTTCATCGCCGTCGTCGCCGCCGCCTCGATCGCCCTCATCCTCGCGCGGCTTCCGCTCCTGCGCGCTCGGACGCGGATCGAGTCGCTCGTCTCGCGCGAGGCGGCCTTCCTCTACAACAACCTCTTCCTCGTCGCCCTCGCGCTTACGATCCTCTGGGGCGTGATCTACCCGCTCGTCTCGGAGGCAGTGCGGGGCGTCGCCGTCTCGGTGGGCGCGCCGTACTACGACTTCTTCGCGATCGTCTTCGGACTGCCGCTCGTGCTGCTCATGGGCATCGGCCCGGTGGTCGCCTGGCGGCGGGCCTCGCTCCGCTCGCTGGGCCGACAGCTCGTTTGGCCCGCCGGAGTGGCGCTCCTGGCCGGAGCCGCGCTCCTGCTCGCGGGCGGCGGGTCGAGCCCGGCCGGCGTCGTCGGCTACACGTTGGCCGCGTTCGTCATGACGACGATCGTGCTCGAGTTCGTGCGCGGGACGCGCGCCCGCAAGTCGCTCGGGAGCGGCGGCTGGTGGGAGGCTTTCACCGGCCTGGTCGGGCGGAACCGGCGCCGCTACGGCGGCTATGTCGTCCACGCGGCGATCGTGATCCTGCTCGTCGGGGCGATCGGGATCGGGGGCTTCTCGACGGCGCAGGAGGCCCGCCTCAACCCGGGCGAGTCGATGGCCGTCGGTGGCTACCGGCTGGTCTACCTCGGCAGCGAGGAGCGGCGCGCGGCCAACGCGCAGGAGGTGCGCGCGCAGCTCGACGTCTACCGCGGCGACGAGCGGGTCGGGACGATGAAGGCCGGCAAGAACAGCTACTTCGCGGAGGAAGAGACGTCCAACGAGGTCGGAATTCGCACCGACTGGCTGCGGGGAGAGGATCTCTTCGTCATCGGCGACCGCTTTTTCTCGGACGGCTCGGTCAGGCTCGACGTGCTCGTCAACCCGCTCGTCAACTTCATCTGGCTCGCCGGGCTCGTCTTCGTGCTCGGCTCCGTCGTCGCCATGTGGCCGGACGCGCGGGAGCAGCGGCGCCTCGCGCAGCGCTTCGCCGGCGAGGGCGCGCTCGCGCGGGCGTGAGCCTGGTGGAGACTTTGGCTCTCGTCCTCGGCGGGCTCCTGACCGTGCTCTGCGTCCTCTTCGTCGCCCGGCCGCTCCTGCGCTCGGGCAAGGACGACGCGCTTGTCGCCTCCGGGTCTGCGGAGGACGCGCGCGTCCGGCTCTACGAGCGGCGCGACCGTGCGCTCGCCGCGCTCAAGGAGCTCGAGTTCGACCACCGCACGGGTAAGGTGTCCGACGAGGACTACGGCGCGCTCGTTGGGCCGCTGCGGCGCGAGGCCGCCGAAGCCCTGAAGGCTCTCGAGAGTGAAGAACGCGAGGAAGGGGAAAGAGCCAGAGTCGATGTCGGTCGTTGACTGCGCCAACTGCGGCTCCGCCGTGCCCGCGAGAAGCCGCTTCTGCCCGGAGTGCGGACGGCCTCTCGAGGACGCCCGGGCCGTCTCCGGCCACGAGCCGCCGACGCGGCGCGTCTGGCCGCCCGAATGGGGCCTCGCCGCCGTCGTCATCCTCGTGGCCGCCGGCATCGTTCTGCTCGGCGCCCAGGTATGGATCTGGGGCGTCGTGCTCCTGCTCGCGGCCGGCGCGATCTTCCTGGTCCAGCGCGAGACCGAGCGGCGGGCCGGGCGCGCCGTGCTCGGCAACGTCCGTTCCCGGCTGGCGGCGCACAGGGAGCTCGTGAGCGCGCGCTCGCGCGGCCAGATCGACCTGTTCCGGCTCCGTCGCGAGCTCGCGGAGCTCCAGGCGGAGCAAAGCCGCGGCTACCACGAGCTCGGTCGCGCCGGTTACGTCCGCGACCGTGCCGCGGTGCAGGCCGCACGCACGCACCTCGACGAGGTCAACGAACGCCTTGCGGCGAAGGAGGCCGAGGTGCAGGTGCTCCTGGGGGAGATGCAGGAGCGCGTTCGTCGCGTGCAGGCGCAGGCCGCACCGACGCAGCAGCTCGAGGCGCAGGAACCGCCGCTGGTTCCCGAGCCGTATCCGCCGCCCGACGAGGGGACGCCGCCCGAACCGCCGAGAATCCCCGAGCCGGGGCCCGATCCCGTTCCGGAGCCGTCCCCTGAGCCGGTTCCCGAGCCGTTCCCGGGCGAGCCGGCGCCCGCGCCGGAGCGCGCGCCGCCTCCGCAGACGCGCCGCCGACGCGCCTCCAAAGCCCGCAAGGCTTGAGCCCCTCCGAAGCGCCCACCGGCCGCATTCCGGCCGGTGGACGTGCTAAAACACCCGCTCGCAGCAGAGAAACCCCCCGGTAGACGCGCAGGGAGGCTTGCGCGCCTACCGAACAACACTTCCGGTGGTTGACCCTCGCCGCATCCGTCTGTCAGTCGCGCTCGTGGGCGCGGTCCTCGTGCTGGGCGTGCCCTCGGCGCTGGGCCAGAGCGTCTACGACAAGCAGGCCGACGTCAATCGGAGGATCTCGGGGCTCCGCGAAGACATCGAGGCGGCGAAGGCCGAGGAGGGCGCCCTCACCTCGGATATCCAGGCCGCGGGCCAGCGCATCGAGACGCTCTCGGGCGACATCGGCGCCCTCACGTCCCTCATCGCGGAGCTCGAGGCCGACCTGGCGGAGATACGCGCGAAGCTCGATCGCCTTCAGGCCCGCTTCGAGCAGCAGACCGAGGACCTCGAACGCCTGAAGCAGCAGTACCGGCTCGCGCAGCAGCAGCTCGAGGAGCGCCTCGTCGAGCTGTACCAGAGCGACGAGACCGATTCCTTCGGCGTCCTCCTCCAGGTGCAGAGCCTCGGCGACCTGCTCGACCAGCTCGAGTACTTCGACTCGATCGGCCGCCAGGACCGCGCCATCTCGAGGGAGCTCAAGCGGCTCCGCGAGGCGATGAAGGTCGCCCGCGAGAAGACGCGGGAGACGAAGGCGCAGGTCGCCAAGGAGACGGACGCGCTCGCCGCGAAGACCGCCGAGCAGATCGCCGCGAAGCAGGAGCTCGAGGCGCAGCAGAGCGCGCTCGCTGCGGCGCGCTCGGAGAAGCAGGGCGTGCTGGCGAACGTCCACGAGGATCGTGAGGAGGCGCAGGAGGATCTCGAGGACCTCGAGGCCGCGAGCGCGGCCCTCGCCGCCCAGATCCGCGCCGCTCAGGCGAGCAGCAGCGGCGGAGGCGGGGGCGGCTCTTCGGGGTCCGGTACGTCGTCGAGCGGCTTCATCTGGCCGGTGAGCGGCGTCGTAACGAGCGGCTTCGGCTACCGCTGGGGGCGTATGCACGAGGGCATCGACATCTCGGCACCCTGCGGGACCCCGATTCGCGCGGTCGCGGCCGGGACGATCATCTTCTCGGGCTGGATGGGCGGTTACGGCAACCTGGTCGTGGTCGACCACGGCAACGGGCTCGCGACCGCCTACGCGCATCAGTCGGCCATCTACGCCTCCGGCGGCGTCGGCCAGGGTCAGACGATCGGCGCGGTCGGGACGACGGGCAGCTCGACCGGCTGCCACCTCCACTTCGAGGTGCGGGTCAACGGCGGTGCCGTCGACCCGATGGGCTACCTCTAGCTCACGGCCGCCCAGACGACGAGCGCGACGACGACCGCGATCGGGATCCACGCCCACGCGAGCACGCGGAAGGCGCGGACCTCACCGCGGCCTGGGCCCGGCTCCGGGACGTACGGGTCGCGGTCGGGCGACGGCTGGCGCGGGACGTCGTCGTCGCCCTCGAGGGCCTGCGGGTCGTGCTGCACCTCTCGCTTCATGGGGTCCTCATGCCCGAGCGGGCGGCGGTGGAAACGCGAAGCTACTCGGCCACGTGGATGTCGGGCAGGCCTCGGAAGTGCTCGTGCACGTGGAAGCCGTAGCCGACGAAGAACTGGTCGGGGACGGTGAACCCGACGTAGCGCATCGGCAGGTCGTCCACGAGGCGGCGGTAGGGACGGTCGAGCAGCGTGCAGACGGTGACGTCGCGCGGCCCGCGCAGGGTCAGCGTCTTGACGACGTAGTTGAGGGTCAGCCCCGTGTCCACGACGTTCTCGACGAGGAGGACGTCGCGGCCCGCGATCGGCAGGTCGAGGTCCTTGATGAGGCGAATGTGCGAGCGCCCACCGAGCCGCCCGCCGTACCCGGCGAGAACGAGGAAGTCCATCGCGTGCGGCTCGGGAATCGAACGGGCGAGATCCGCGGCGAAGACGAACGCGCCCTTGAGAACCGTGACGAGCACCAGGTCTCGCCCCGCGTAGTCGCGCCCGATCTCCGCGCCGAGCTCACCGACCCGCGCGGCGATCTCCTCCCGCGAGAGGTACACCTCGCCGGGCCGGATCTCGCCTACGTGACGAGGTTCAGGCCGTATTTCTGTCCCAGGCGCTCGAAGTCGCGCCGCGTGAAGAGCTTGACCTTGATGTCGGGATAGCGCTCCCGGAACTTGCGGATCTTGCGGTTCTTGCGCGTGACGAGCGACTGCTTCATCACGGTCACCTCGAGGTAGAGCTCCTGCTCGGGCAGGTAGAAGTCGGGGGTGAATGCCTCGAGCACGCGGCCCTCGTCGTCCTCCTCGAGCGGGAAGGAGTGCGGCTCGTACTCCCAGCGGATGCCGTGGTAGTCCAGGAGCCGCGCACACTCGGCCTCCGCCTCGTTGGCGAACGTCGTTCCGGAAGAATCTGCCTGGAAATCGCCGCTTTCTAGGCGCATCTCACTGAAAACGTAGCAGTCGTCCCGGACGGCCCTCGCCTACACTTCGCCTACCGACGACGGGAGGCCACGCTGTTCCGCATCGCGCATTTCTCCGACCTGCACTGCGGCTCGCCGTACTTCGTGCCGAACCTCGCCGACCGGGCGATCATGGAGATCAACGAGGTCGAGCCCGATCTGGTCATCTGCTCGGGCGATCTCACGACCTTCGGCTTCCAGCAGGAGTACGCGGAGGCGAAGTCCTACCTCGACCAGATTCGCTGCGAGCACCTCGTCGTCGTGCCGGGCAATCACGACTCGCGCAACGTCGGCCACATCCACTTCGAGGAGCTGTTCGGCGAGCGCAAAGGCGTCGTGCACGTGAACGGCGTCACCGCGCTCTACGTGGACTCCACCGAGCCCGACCTCGACCACGGCGTCATCGGCCGCGGGAACTACCCGTGGATCGAGGAGACCTTCGCGGCGCCGGCCGACTTCCGCATCTTCGTCCTCCACCACCACCTCCTGCCCGTGCCGGGGACGGGGCGGGAGCGGAACGTCGTCTACGACGCCGGCGACGTGCTCGAGGTGCTCCAGCACGCCGGCGTGAACCTCGTCCTGTCAGGGCACAAGCACGTTCCCTATGCGTGGCGGCTCGAGAACCTCTTCATCGTCAACGCCGGGACCGTCTCCTCGCTGCGCCTCAGGGGGAAGACGAGGCCCTGCTACAACCTCATCGAGATCGACGATCGCCACGTCGACGTCTGGCGCAAGTACCCGTTCCACGGGCAGGAGCGGATCATCCAGTTCTCCGTGGACACGCTCGAGTTCGAGAAGTACACCGCGCGGATCGAAGGGGAGCTGACCCGCCGCCAGTGAGAGCGCTCGCGCTCATCGACGGCGAGCACTACCCGGACGTCGTCCGGGACGCGCTCGCCGCGCTCCCGTACGAGGTCGTCGGGGCGGTGATGCTCGGCGGCACGGAGAAGCTGCGCGACGGCGAGCCCGACTACGGCGTCCCGCTCCGGCTCGACCTCGGAGAGGCGCTCGACGCCCTCGACGCCGACCTGGTCGTCGATCTCTCCGACGAACCGGTCGTCGGGCCGCGGCGCCGCTTTCGACTCGCCTCGCAGGCCCTCGCGGCGGGCCTTGCGTACGTCGGCGCGGACTTCAGGCTCGAGCCGGTTCCCTTCGCGCCGCTCGGGCTGCCTGCACTCGCCGTGATCGGCTCGGGCAAGCGGGTCGGGAAGACGGCGGTGGCCGGCCACGTCGCGCGTCTGCTGAGCGAGTCCCGCGAGGTGGTCGTCGTCGCCATGGGCCGCGGCGGCCCGGCCGAGCCGGTCGTCACCGAGGCCTCGCCGACCGTCGAGGACCTGCTCGCGCTGTCGCGCGCCGGCGCCCACGCGGCCTCCGACTACCTGGAGGACGCCGCGCTCGCGGGCGTCGTGACGGTGGGCGCCCGCCGCTGCGGGGGTGGCCTCGCCGGGACGCCGTTCCTCTCGAACGTCGAGGAAGCGGCAAGGCTCGCCGCGTCGCTCTCGCCGGATCTCCTCCTGCTCGAGGGCAGCGGCGCGGCGATCCCGCCCGTCGAGGCGGGCGGGCGCATCCTCGTGGCGGGCGCGCACCAGGACCCGGAGATCGTCGCCGGCTACCTCGGCGCATATCGCCTTCTTCTCAGCGACCTGGTCGTCCTGACCATGTGCGAAGAGCCCCTCGCGACGGCGAGGCAGGTGGCGGCGCTCCGCGACGCAATCGCCGACGTCGATCCCGAGCTGCCCGTGATCGCCACCGTCCTGCGGCCGCGGCCCGTGGAGCCGGTCGCGGGTCGCCGGGTCGCGTTCTTCTCCACCGCGCCGGAGTCCATCCATTCGCGTCTGCGCGAGCACCTCGAGCGCGAGCACGGCGCTGAGATGGTGCTCGTCTCCGGAACCCTTGCGAACCGCGACGCGCTCCGCGCCGAGCTCGAGTCGCCCGCCGTCGCCGAGGCCGAGCTCTTCCTCGTCGAGATCAAGGCCGCGGCGATCGACGTCGTCGCGGAGGCGGCCGCCGAGCGGGGCATCCCGGTGGTCTTCGCCGACAACGAGGTCCTCCCGCTCGCCGGGGAGCGCGACTTGGATGCGCTCGTGCTCGCGCTCGCGGATGCCGTCGTCGCGGAGGGGGTGGCAGCGTGAGCGACCGCCGCCCGCCCGAGGCGACCGTCTCGCAGGACGTCACGCTCCCCTACTCGAAGGGGCTGATGGCGAAGACGCTGATGGGCGCCGGCATCAGGCCCGAGCGGGCGTACGAGCTGGCGCGCCTCATCGAGGGTGCGCTCGTGAACGGGAGCGAGGCGTCCGCGGTCACGTCGGAACGGCTCTACGACGTCGCCGCCGAGGTGCTGGCCGAGCACGAGGGCGAAGAGGCCGTGCGCCTTCTCCGCCGCCTCCGGGCGCTCCGCGAGCTCGACCTGCCGCTCGTGCTCATGGTCGGCGGCGCGACCGGCACGGGGAAGTCGAGCGTCGCCACCGAGGTAGCGCACCGCCTCGGCATCACCCGCGTGACCTCGACGGACATCGTGCGCCAGACGATGCGCGCGTTCTTCTCGGAGAAGTTCATGCCCTCCATCCACTACTCGAGCTTCGAAGCGGGCCCCGCCGCGCGGCACGAGGGCGACGAGGATCCCGCGCTCGCCGGCTTCAAGGAGCAGACGCGCAACGTCCTCGTCGGCCTGCGGGCCGTCGTCGGCCGGGCCCTCGAGGAGGGCTACTCGATCGCGCTCGAGGGCGTGCACCTCGTACCGGGGGCGCTTCCGAGCGCCTACGAGGGTGCGGTCGTCGCGCAGTGCGTCCTCGCCATCGAGAACGAGGACGACCACGCGCGCCACTTCTGGATCCGCGACACGGTCTCCGAGGGCCTACGCCCGATGGACAAGTACCTGGGTGCGCTTCCCGAAATTCGCCGGATCCAGGACTATCTGGTCGAGCGGGCCGAGCAGACGGGCGTCCCGGTGATCGAGAACACGCGCATGGAGCACGCCGTGAACGAGATCATCCACCTCGTCCTCGCTGAGGTGGAGCGCGCGCAGGACCAGGCCAGAACTTGAGCGAGCCCGCGGAAACCGAGCCCAGGCTCTGCAACTGCGAGGCGTACGCGGCGGTCACCGAGCAGGCCGCCCTCGCGAGCGCGCGCTGGCTCGGGCGCGGCGACGTCCGCGGCGCGCAGGAGTCGGCCGCCACCGCGATGCGGGACGGCCTCGACAAGATGGAGATCTCCGGCCGGATCGTCGTCGGCGGCGACGAGGAGGGGGACGCGCTCGCCACGGACGCGACCGTGGGCCGCGGCGGCGACGAGGTCGATCTCGCCGTCGACCCGCTCGAAGGGCGCTCCGTCGTCGCGCGCGGCGACTACGGGGCGATGTCCATGATCGCCGTCGGCGAGTCCGGCTCCTTCCCGCGCCTGCCGCAGATGTACATGCGCAAGATCGCCGTCGGCCCGGTCGGGCGGGGCAAGATCGACCTGTCGAAGCCGGTGGGGGAGAACGTACGCGCGCTGGCCGAGGCCTTCGGGCGCCGGCCGAACGACATCACGGCGATCGTCCTCGACCGCCCGCGCCACCACGACCTCGTCGAGGAGATCCGGGCGGCGGACGGGCGCATCAAGCTCATCCAGGACGGCGACGTCACGGCCTCGATCACGACCGCGATCCGCGGGACGAACGACCACATCACGATCGGCATCGGGGGCGCCCGCCAGGCCGTGCTCTCGGCGGCTGCGCTGCGCTGCCTGGGCGGCGAGCTGCAGGCGCAGCTCTGGCCCACCTCGCGCGCCGAGATCGACGAGGCCGCCGAGCACGGGATCGACGACGTCTACCGGGTCTTCACGACCGACGAGCTCGCCCCCGGCGAGGTCATCGTCGCTGCCACAGGAGTGACGAACGGCGACCTCCTCCGCGGCGTCCGCTTCCTGACGGACAGCGCGCGCACGCACTCGATCGTCATGTGCACGCGCCACAACTGGGTGCGCTTCGTGGACGGCATCCACTTCTTCGCCCGCGAACGGCGCGAGGAAGTACGCCTCCTTGGGTAGTGTGACGGCATGCCAAGTCGCGAAGAGGTGATCGACGCGCTCCGGGTCGTCGAGGACCCCGAGCTCGGCATGGACATCGTCGAGCTCGGCCTCCTCTACGACGTCGAGGTCGAAGGCCCCAAGGTGCACATGACCTACAGCCTGACCTCGATGGGCTGCCCGGTCGGCCCGCTGATCGAGCAGCAGATGCTCGAGGTCGTCGAGGGCCTCGAGGGCGTCGACGACGTGGAGGCCGAGCTGACCTGGGAGCCGCCCTGGTCGCCGGAGAAGATGTCCGACGACGCGAAGTTCATCCTCGGCTTCGGCTACTAGCGGGACTCTTCACCTCGCCGAGCGCGCCGCCGATAGGGGGTTTATGCTAGGCGACCCTCTTCCGGCGGAATCGTGAGCTCTCAGCTCTATTCGGTGGTGTTCCTGGTCGGGGCCCTAGCCCTGGCCCTCTGGACGCGCGCGCGGTTCCCCCACCTCGCGCCCGCGGGACTGCGCGGGGCGTTGATCCACGTCGGCGTCACGATGATCGCCGGTCAGCTGCTCACGCCGGTCGCGCTGCATCTCTTCACAGGATCGACGAGCATCGTCCTCGTCGGCGTCTTCGCCGTCGCCCTCCCGGCGCTCGTGTACACGCTCCTGGCCGCGGTCTGGCTCCTGCACCTCCTAAGCGAGCATCTGCGCGGCAGCTTCCGCTGAGGGCTCCCTCCCAGGAGGGCCTGGCGAAACAGGCGTTGTGCCGCAGGGCCGCGCTGCTTGCCTCGGAACGAGCATCGCACCCCTGCGACGAACGTCGTTCCGCCAATCCCTCCTAGCCGGCAAGCAGCGCGACGACGGCTCCGAGCGCGAGGAAGGGGCCGAAGGGGACGCCCATGCGCATTCCGGCGCCGCCGTGGCGCGCGAGGAGCGCCAGGGCGACCGGGAGGACGGCG
>JBOHAK010000139.1:0-1580 GCA_050697795.1 Gaiellaceae bacterium | reverse complement strand
ATCTACGAGCCGCAGGAGCTGGCCCACTCCCAGACGCTGGACAGGCTCGCCCGCCGCGTCGCCCCGCCCTCCGTCAGGCAGCACGTCGCCGAACAAGACGAGCAGCGCGAGCAGCGCGAGCGCGCGTGGCGCGACGAACAGGCCGCGCGGGTACAGGCCGACCGGGACAAGCTCGCCGCCGGTGAGCCGGTGGACTGCGCCTGCTGCGGCGGTCCCATCGAGGCCGTGCTCGACGCCGTCGACGCACACGGATCCCTCGTCCACGCCGGCGAATGCGCCGAGCGATGGGGAAGCGCCATCGACGAGGAAGCCGCCTGATGCCCGCGAACCCACTCCGTCCCATCCATCTACTAGGCTCCATATCAACGCCGGGCACATATGCATCTCGATGCTAGAATAGCCAGACGATGCTGGCGATCGCGAAGCTGACACCGGGGCAGGAGGGCTACTACGAGCGGTCCGTGGCACCCGCGCTCGACGACTACTACGCCGGCCGCGGGGAGTCGCCCGGCCTGTGGGCGGGGAAGGGCTCGGCGCAGCTGGGGCTCGAGGGAGTCGTCCAGGAAGGCGAGCTCGGGAGGCTCGTCCGCGGCCTCCAACCCAAGAGCGAGGAGCCGCTCCGCCGTCACCCGAAGCAGCGCACGATCACCGTCGTGCGCATCGACCCCGAAACTGGCGCGCGGCGCACTGAGCAGAAGAAGCTCGACCCCGTCGCCGGCTTCGACCTCGTCTTCTCCGCGCCGAAGAGCGTCAGCCTTCTCTACGCCCTCGGCGACGAGGAGATCCAGCTCGCGGTCGTCCAGGCCCATGCGGGGGCCTGGCAGGCGGCGCTCTCCTACCTCGAGGACGAGGCCTGCGTCACCCGCAGAGGAAAGAACGGCGTCATCCGCGAGCACGCCTCAGGCTTCGTCGCGGCCGCCTACCAGCACCGGACGAACCGTGCCCAGGAGCCCCACCTCCACACCCACGTGATCGTCGCGAACATGGCTCGCAGCCCCGACGGAGCCTGGCGGGCGCTCGACGGCGAGGCGCTTCTCAAGAACCACCGGCTCGCGGCCGGCTACCTCTACCAGGCCCACCTTCGCTACGAGCTCTCGCAGCGCCTCGGCGTCCGCTGGCGCGAGCCGAGCAAGGGCATGGCGGAGCTTCGCGACGTACCCGCGGATGTGCTGCGGGAGTTCTCGACGCGGAGGGCGCAGGTGCTGGACTACCTCGCCGACCACGGGACGGCTGGCTTCTACGCCTCCGCGGTCGCCCAGGTGGAGACTCGCGAGCGCAAGCAGGAGCTCGACCTTCCCCGCCTGCGCGAGGACTGGCGAGCACGCGCTGCCGAGCATGGCCTCAGCCAGGAGGAGCTGCACGCCCTCGTGGGTCGCGCGTCCCACACGGAGCCGAGCCGGGAAGAGCTGCTGCGCCTCGCCGCCCACATGCTCGGGCCCACCGGTCTGACCGAGCGGCGGACGGCCTTCTCCGCGGCCGAGCTCGTCATGACTTGGGCGCAGGCGCACGTCCAAGGAACCGATGCCTCACGCATCCGCCGCATCTGCGAGCGCTTCGTGGAGCTCGACGGTGTCGAGCGC
>JBOHAK010000138.1:0-2650 GCA_050697795.1 Gaiellaceae bacterium | reverse complement strand
CCCTGAGGGCGGCCGAGGAGCCGCCGCGTCTAGGAGTAGCGGCCGCCGCGGGCGCGCGCGCGGGCGGCCGAGACCTGCTGAGCCGAGTCCTCGAGCGCATCCGGCAGGGGCTCCAGCTCGGGCGCCTCGCCGAGGCGGTGCGCCAGCGCCTGCGCGAGAACCCAGTCTGCGAACCAGGCGTTGCGCGGCAGGAGCGGGCCGTGCAGGTACGTGCCGACGACGCGGCCTACGCGGCAGCCCTCGTGGCCGCTCTTCCCGTCGTTCCCGAACCCGGCGACGACGCGCCCGAGCGGCTGCGCGCCCTCGTCGAGGATCGTCCGGCCGGCGGGGTTCTCGAAGCCCGCGAGCGGCCGCGGGCTCCCCGGGACGAGCTCGCACTCGAGGAGCACGTCGCCGATCATGCGACGCTCGCCGGCGACCGTGTGGAGGGGGAGGAGGCCGATGCCCGGGAGCTCGGCGCCGGCCCGGTCCCGGTAGAAGCGGCCGAGGAGCTGGTAGCCGCCGCACACCGCCAGGACGGCCGCGCCGCCGGCCGCCGCCTCGCGCAGCGCCTCTCCCTTCCCGGCGAGATCCGTCGCGACGAGAGCCTGCTCGCGATCCTGACCGCCGCCGACGTAGAGGAGGTCGTGCTCGCCCGGGACGATCGGGTCGCCCATGCCGACGCCCCGGTATTCGAAGCCGATCCCGCGCCACGCCGCCCGCCGTTCCAGCACCGCCATGTTGCCCCGGTCGGCATAGATGTTCAGGTAGTCGGGGTAGAGGTGCCCGACGACGACGGCGAGCTTCGTCACGCCGCCGCCTCCCAGTACTGGCGCACCAGCCCGCGGCCCGCGGCGATGCCGCGCAGCGCGAGCATGGCCGTATACGTCGGCAGGACGACGAGCTCGCCGCCGGGGGGCGTCAGCGCCAGGCCACGGTCGAGCGCCTCCTCGAGCGCCGGGACGACCTCGATCGCGCTCGGGCCGAGACCGCCGTACTTGAAGCGCAGCGCGAGCTCCTGGGCGCGCGAGCCCGTGACGACGACGTGCTCGAGCCCCTCGAGCAGCGGCTCGTAGTCGACGTCCCAGATCCAGGAGACGTCCCGCCCGTCGGCGATGTCGTCGTTCAGGGCAATCACGACGAGCCGCGGGGCGCCGCCGGACACGAGCGTGCGGACGACCTCGTTCGCCCCTGCGGGGTTCTTCACGAGGAGCAGCAGGACGCCCCGGTCGCCGGCCTGGATCCGCTCGAAGCGGCCGAACGCCGCCCGGAAGCGACCGATGCCGGCCGCGATCTCGTCGAGGCCCGCGCCGAGCACGAGGGCCAGGGAGGCGGCCGCGACGGCGTTGTAGACGTTGTAGAGGCCCGGCAGCGCGAGCTCGACCCGCCGCGTCCCCTGCGGCGTCACGAGGTCGAAGGCGGCTCCGGAGAGCCCGTCGAGCTCGACGGCGCGAGCGACCACGTCCAACGGCGGCCGCTCGAGGCCGCATCCGGGACACCGCCACTCGCCGAGATGTCCGACGTACGCGGCCGCGTAGGCGAGCGGCGTCCCGCAGACGACGCAGTGCTTCGAGTCGGCGGCGTGGGGGAGCCGCTCACGAGCGACACGCGGGTCGTCGAGGCCGAAGCCGAGCGCGCCCTCCCGCGCGCGCACGATGGAGGCGACGAGCGGGTCGTCGAGGTTCGCCGCGACCCACGCCTCCGGCGGAAGCTCGGCGGCGGCGGCGCGCCACCGCTCGGCGATCAGCTCCAGCTCGCCGTAGCGGTCGAGCTGGTCGCGAAAGAGGTTCCCGAGGCAGACGGCCTGCGGCCGCACGCGGCGCGCGACGTCGGGGAAGGCGCCCTCGTCCACCTCGAAGAGCCCGAGCTCGGCGTCGCGCTGCGAGAGCAGCGCCGAGGCGACGCCCGATACGAGGTTCGCGCCCGCACGGTTGTGCGCGAGCCGGAGACGGTCGCCGAGGATCTCGGCGACGATCGCCGCGGTGGTCGTCTTGCCGTTCGTGGCCGAGACCAGCGCCGAGCCGAGGGGCAGGCGACCGGCCAGGGCCCCGACCGCACCGGGGTCGACCGTGGCGAGAATCTTGCCCGGCAGGGTCGTGCCGCCGCCCCGCCCGGCGAGGCGGGAGAGCCGTCCCGCGGCGCGCGCCACCGCGATTTCGAGCCCCAGACGCACCAGGCCAGTCTAGATAGGGGTCCCTGTCCCTCGTTCGAGGGAAATAGCCGGCGCTCCCGCGAACGGGGGAGGCTCTAGACCGTTCCGGCCCTTAGCGTCCGTCGTGGCACGAGACCAACCTCTCATTGCGGCCGCGCGGCTCTGCGCGGAGGAAGGGACTTCAGGACTATGCGGCAAGAACGCGGTTCGAACGGAAGCATCCGCTCGAGCGCCCTCTGGGGGAAGCCCTCCACGGGGGAGACCCGCTCCAGCGCCCTGTGGGGCAAGGGCGGGCGCGGCATCGTGGCCACGCTGGCCGTCGCCATGGTGATGGTGACGCCGATGGCCGCGGTCGCCGGCTCGGGCTCCTCGGGCAAGGGCAAGGGGCTCGACGCGAGCGTCAAGGCATACCTCTCGCCGAGCCTGCTGCGCACCGCGCAGCTGAACCCCAATGCGACCTTCAACGTCATCGTCCAGGGCGCGAAGGGCAAGTCGAGCTCGGCCGTGGGGTCCGAGGTC
>JBOHAK010000137.1:0-5575 GCA_050697795.1 Gaiellaceae bacterium | reverse complement strand
CGGCTCCGTCGAACATGGCCAGGAACCCGTCGCCCGTGGTCGTCACCTCGAGGCCGCGATAGCGATCGAGCTGGACGCGAACCCGGTCGCCGTGCCGCGCCAGCCGCTCCCTCCAGGCCGTGTCTCCCAGCTCGGCGGCGACCGCCGTCGACCCGACGATGTCCGTGACGAGCAGCGTCGCCACCACCCGCTCGCCTGTCTCTGCCGGCTTCCCCCACCCGCGGACGCCGGTGAACTCGATCGTCACCATCGGCTCGTCCCCGACCACCCAGGCGTCGTGTCCCGGTGGGACCTCGAGCGCCTCCCCGGCACCGATCCGACGTCGGGCGCCGGCGTCGGTCTCGACCTCCATCTGACCGGAGATGACGACGCCCTTGTGGTGGTGCTGGCAGCTCGGTGTCCCCACGACCGGCTTCACGTGCTCCGACCACCGCCAGCCCGGCTCGTGCGTGCTGCGGGCGAGGTAGACCTCGCCGAGGACGACGACCTGCGACGTGAGCAGCGGAAGCGTGATCAGCTCGTCGGGCTCGTCGAAGCGCTTCGACTGGAGGGTCGCCACGGAACCAGGATAGGTGGCTACGTCTCGATCGTGACGTGGCCCGGCTGCGCGGCCACCCGGTCGAGCCAGGCACGGATCGCGGCGTAGGGCCCGAGGTCGAAGCCGCCTTCGTCGGCGACGTGGGTGTAGGCGTAGAGGGCGATGTCGGCAATCGAGCAGCGGTCGCCGACCAGGTACTCACGGTCGCCGAGACGGCTCTCCATGGCGTCGAGCGCGCGGTAGCCACCCTGCTGTCGCTCGGCGAACGCCTCCGCCTCGTGCGGGATGTCGTGCGTGAGCCAGAACCTCGCCACGGCGACGTACGGCTCGTGGCTGTACTGCTCGAAGAACATCCACTGCAGGACCTGCCCGCGCTCGTACGGATCCGCGGGGACGAACGCCGTGCCGTCGGCGAGGTACCAGAGGATCGCGCCGGACTCGCCCAGCGGCCGGCCGTCGTCGAGGACGAGGGTAGGCACGCGCAGCCCCGGGTTGAGGTCGCCGAGGACGTCCTTGCGGTTCGAGCGGTCGACGACGTCCAGCTCGCGCCGCTCGTAGTCGAGCCCGAGGTGGGCGAGCAGCAGGCGCACCTTGTAGCAGTTGCCCGAGGCGGGGTTGTCGTACAGCAGCATCAGTCCCCGTTCCGGCCCGGGATCCAGTCGGTACCGGCGAGCGGCACGCGCGCCATCGCGGCCGCCTCGACGGTGAGCGCGACGAGGTCCTCCGGCTCCAGGTTGTGGACGTGGGACTTGCCGCACGCGCGGGCGAGCGTCTGCGTCTCGAGCGTCAGGACGCGCAGGTAGTTCGCGATGCGACGGCCGCCGAGCACGGGGTCGAAGCGGGCGGCCAGCTCGTCCTCCTGGGTCGAGATGCCGGCCGGGTCGCGGCCCGCGTGCCAGCCGTCGTAGTAGCCGGCCGAGCTGCCGATCTTCGCGTACTCCTCCTCGAGCTCGGGGCTGTTGTCGCCCATGGCGATCAGCGCCGCCGTGCCGATCGAGACGGCGTCGGCGCCGAGTGCGAGCGCCTTCGCGACGTCGGCGCCCGTCCGGATCCCGCCCGACACGATCAGCTGCACCTGCCGGTGCATGTCGAGCTCGGTGAGGGCGTCCACCGCGAGCCGGACCGCGGGGAGCGTGGGGATGCCGACGTGCTCGATGAAGACGTCCTGCGTCGCGGCCGTCCCGCCCTGCATGCCGTCGACGACGATGACGTCCGCGCCGGCCTTCACGGCGAGCTGGACGTCGTAGAAGGTCCGCGTCGCGCCGACCTTCACGAAGACGGGCTTCTCCCAGTCGGTGATCTCGCGCAGCTCGCCGATCTTGATCTCGAGGTCGTCCGGGCCCGTCCAGTCGGGGTGGCGGGAGGCGCTGCGCTGGTCGATGCCCTTCGGCAGGTCGCGCATCTCGGCGACGCGGTCGGAGATCTTGTGGCCGAGGAGCATGCCCCCGCCGCCGGGCTTCGCGCCCTGGCCGACGACGACCTCGATCGCGTCGGCCTTCCGTAGGTCGTCCGGGTTCATGCCGTACCGGGAGGGGAGGAGCTGGTAGACGAGGATCTTCGAGTGCTCCCGCTCCTCCGGCGTCATGCCGCCGTCGCCCGTCGTCGTCGAGGTGCCGACCTCGCTCGCCCCCCGGCCGAGCGCCTCCTTCGCGGGCGCGGAGAGCGCGCCGAAGCTCATGCCGGCGATCGTGACCGGGATCCGGAGCTCGAGCGGCTTCCGCGCGAAGCGCGTCCCCAGCGTCACATTCGTGTCGCAGCGCTCCCGGTAGCCCTCGAGCGGGTAGCGCGACACGCTCGCGCCGAGCAGGAGCAGGTCGTCGAAGTGCGGCAGCGCGCGCTTGGCACCGAACCCGCGGATGTCGTAAATGCCCTCGCGCGCCGCGCGCTGGATCTCGGCGATGACCGTGCGGTCGAAGAGGGCAGACTCGCGCAGGTTCCAGGGGCGAGCAGACATCAGTAGGCGCCCGCGTTGTCGACCTTGAACGTGTAGAGCTCCCGCGCCGACCCGTAGCGCCGGAAGTCCGCAGGGTCGGCGTCGTCGATCCCGGCCCGGCCGAGCAGGTCGCGCACCTCGGCCGCGTGCTCGGGCCGCAGCTCCTTCTCGACGCAGTCGGCACCGAGGCCCGCCACGTCCCCGCGGACGTAGATGCGCGCCTCGTAGATCGAGTCCCCGAGCGCCTCGCCGGCGTCGCCGCAGACGACGAGGCGGCCCGTCTGCGCCATGAAGCCGGTCAGGTGGCCGACCGAGCCGCGCACGACGACGTCCACGCCCTTCATGGAGATCCCGCAGCGGGCGGCGGCGTCGCCGTGGACGACGACGAGCCCGCCGCGGCCCGTCGCTGCGGCCGACTGGCTGGCGTTCCCGTCGACGACGACCAGGCCGGACATGATGTTCTCGGCCAGCCCCGGCCCGGCGTTCCCGTGAACGCGCACGGTGCCGAGCTTGTTCATCCCGGCGCAGTAGTAGCCGACATGGCCGGCGACCTCGACCTCGACGTCCGCATCGATCCCGCAGGCGACGGCGTGCGCGCCGTTCGGGTTCACGACGCGCCAGTGGCGCGGTCCGGCTCCCCCGCCCGCGAGGTCGTGCAAGCGCTGGTTCAGCTCGCGGAGCGGGGTGAGGGCGAGATCGACGACCTCGACCGCGGTCGTCTGCGCCGCCCCGGCGGTCAAACCTTCGCCCGCTCCCACGCGTAGACCACGCCGGGCACCGGCTCCCAGGAGCAGGCCTCGGCCGCGCCGGGCAGCACGGAGATCGCGCGCCACTCGGACCCCATCGCCACCCACTCGTCCGTCTCGGCCAGCACGGCCGGCTTGCATGCGATCGGGTCCCGCAGCACGGCGAAGCCGTCCACGGTGCCGACGAGGAACGTGTAGAAGCCGTCGAGGTCCTCGAGCGAGCCCTCGAGCGCCTCCTCGAGCGACGCGCCCTCGCGGATGCGCCAGGCGAGGTAGCCGGCGGCGACCTCCGTGTCGTTCTCCGTCTGGAACTCGATGCCCTCGCGTCGCAGCTTCTCGCGCAGCCGGTTGTGGTTCGAGAGCGAGCCGTTGTGCACGAGGCAGAGGTCGAGCCCCGTCGAGAAGGGGTGCGAGCCCTCCGTCGTCACGCGGCTCTCGGTCGCCATCCGCGTGTGCCCGAGCGCGTGGCTGCCGCGGAAGTCGCCGAGCGCGAAGCGGTCCACGAACGCCTCCGGCCGCCCGGTCTCCTTGTAGATCTCGATCGCCTGCCCGGCGCTCATGACCCGCAGCTCCGGGTGCGTCTCCCGCACCCAGGCCTCGGCGTCGGACGCCTCCGCATCGACGACGACCACGGCATGGCTCGAGCGCACGCTCGCCGCCGGCGAGCCGCCGAACGCGTGTCCGAGCTCGGCGGAGAGGGCGTCCCAGTCCTGGAGCGGATCGGCGGAGAAGAGCGTCAGCTTGCTCGCGCCCGTCGGAGCGGGGTCGCGGTAGACGGCCACGCCGGCGCTGTCCGGCCCGCGGTCGCTCATCTGCTCGAGCATCGCGGCCAGGTGGACGCCGAGCGAGTCCTCGAGCTCAGCCGTCTTGGCGAACAGTCCGACGATCCCACACATATGTGCTTAATCTACACGCCTAATTCCGCAGAACTGCAGATGGCTCCAACGATCTTGTGCCTCCTCGTATGGAGGTTTCGGACACATGCTCAGAAGCGCGTGAGGTACTCGTTCACCTCCCACGGCGTCACCTGCTCGTGGTAGCGGTCCCATTCCTCCCGCTTCACGCGGATGAAGTAGTCGGCGTAGTCCTCGTCGCGGCCGCGGCCGAGCGCCTGCCGGATCACGTCGTCGTTCCTCAGCTCGTGCGTCGCCTCGAGGAGGTTCGCGGGCAGCGTCTCGAGCCCGCGCGACCTCAGCTCGTCGTAGGGGATCGCGTAGAGGTTGTCGGCGTTCGGCTCCCCCGGGTCGGTTCCGCTCTCGATCCCGTCGAGGCCGGCGGCGAGGACGACCGTCGCCGCGAGGTACGGGTTGCAGGAGCCGTCGATGGTGCGGTCCTCGACGCGCCCGGGGCCCGGGATCCTCAGCATCTGCGTCCGGTTGTTGTAGCCGTAGCTGATCCACACCGGCGACCACGTGGCGCCGCTCGCCGTCGTCCCCACCTTGAGCCGCTTGTAGGAGTTGACGGTCGGCGCGGTCACGGCGCTGTAGGCGCGGGCGTGCCGCTTTAGGCCGCCGATGAAGTGGTACGCGGTCTCCGAGAGCCCGAGGCCGCGTGGGTCGTCCTCGTCCAGGAAGAGGTTCGTGTCGCCGTCCCAGAGGGACATGTGGAAATGGCAGCCGTTGCCGGTCAGGTGCGAGAAGGGCTTCGGCATGAAGGTGGCCAGGATGTTCCGGCCCTCTTCCCGGCCCTTGCGCTCGGCGAGCTGGTGGACCATGTAGCGGAAGAAGACGGCGCGGTCGCAGCTCGTGAGCGCGTCCGCGTAGGTGAAGTTCTGCTCGAACTGGCCGTTCGCGTCCTCGTGGTCGTTCGCGTAGTTGCCCCAGCCCAGGTCGTTGACGTAGCGCGAGACCGTCGTCAGGAACTCGTAGTGGCGGGAGAGCCCGTTGAGGTCGTAGCAGGGCTTCTCCAGGGTGTCGAGCGCGTCGGCGAGGCGGATGGAGCCGTCGTCCAGGAGCTCCACGAGGAAGTACTCGAGCTCGAGCCCGATTCTGAAGTCGAAGCCCCGCTCGCGCGCACGGGCGAGCTGCCGCCGGAGGATCGTGCGCGGGTCGTAGGGCCACTCCTCGCCGTCCACGGTGATGTCGCAGGCGAAGCGGGCCACCGTCGGCTCCCAGGGCACGGGCGTGAAGCTGGCGAGATCGGGGATCGCGGCGATGTCCGGGTCGCTCGGCAGCTGGCCGATCTCACCGGCCGCGAAGCCGGCGAACCCGGCGCCTTCCTCCGCGAGGGCGTCGAGGTTCGCGGCGGGGATGAGCTTCGCGCTCGGCCGCGCGTACATATCGACGAACTGCGCGAAATAGAACTCGATCCCGCGCTCCTCCTGAATTCGACGGATCTCCTCGACCGTGGGCATGCAAA
>JBOHAK010000136.1:0-2748 GCA_050697795.1 Gaiellaceae bacterium | reverse complement strand
GGGCCTGCCGCTCGGCCAGCTTGACGATCTCCGTCTGCGACGCCTCGCGCACGGCCTGCTCGCGCGCCTCCCCGAGGATGCGGTCGGCCTCGCGCTTGGCCTCCGCGAGCATCTCCTGGCGCTCCTTGACGATCCAGCGCGCCTGCTTGATCTCCTCGGGAATCGTGGCGCGCATCTGGTCGAGGATGTCGTAGATCTCCTCGCGGTCGATGCGCACCTGGTCGGTCAGGGGCACGGCTTTCGCGTTGTGCACGAGGTCGTCGAGCTTGTCGATGAGTACGAGGACGTCCATGTGAGCGCCTCAGTCTACTCTTGCGGACTGACGGGCGCGCCGGGCCGACCCTGCGGAAAGAGCTCCCGGAAGCGCCTCGCCACGGCCTCCGGAACGAGGTCGTCGACGTTGCCTCCGAAGGAGGCCACCTCCTTGACGCCGCTCGAGGAGAGGAAGCTGTACTGCGGGCTCGACATGAGGTACATCGTCTCGACCTCGGGCGCGAGGTTCCGGTTCAGATGGTGCATCTGGAACTCCCACTCGAAGTCGGAGATCGCCCGCAGCCCCTTCACCATCGTGCGCGCGCCGAAGCGGCGGGCGAACTCGACGACGAGCTCGGAGAACACCTCCACCTGGACGTTCTCGGAGCCCGCGAGGGCCTCCCGCAGGAAGGCGACCCGCTCGTCCACGCCGAACAGGGCCGACTTGTGCTGCGGGTCGCGGACGACGCCGACGACCACCCGCTCGAAGATGAGCGCGGCCCTGCTGATGATGTCCACGTGCCCATTGGTGACCGGGTCGTAGCTCCCCGGGCAGATGCAGGTGACCGGCTGGGAATCGCTCATGCTTCGGGGCCTTCGAAGACCGTTACCCGCGCCGCGCCGTAGCGGCGGCTCGTGCGCTTCGCCAGCGGGAGCTCGGGCTCCTCGCCCGCTCCCGATTCGACGACGACCAGCCCGTCCGGCCGGACGACGGCCGGCAGGGACGACGCGAGCGTGGGCAGGATGCGTGCCAGCATGCGATAGGGCGGGTCGACGAGGACGAGATCGTACCGCCTCCCTCCCGCCGCGTCGGCGGCCAGCTTGCGGGCCGCGTCATCGCGCAGGACGACGGCTCCTTCGAGGCGGAGCTTGTCAAGGTTCGCGAGGATCGTCTCGGCCGCGGCGCGCTCGGACTCGACGAACGTGACGCGCGCGGCCCCGCGCGAGAGCGCCTCGAGCCCCATCGCCCCCGAGCCCGCGTACAGGTCGAGCACCTCCACCCCGTCCACGGGGCCGACGAGGTTGAACACGGCCTCGCGCACGCGGTCGCCCGTGGGCCGCGTGTCCAGGCCCTTCGGCGCGAGGATGCGCGCGCCCTTACGCGAACCCGCGATTATTCGCAATCCGCTCGGCCTCACGGCCGAGCGGATCGACGAGGAGCGGATCCCCGTCGAGCAGCCGCTCGGCCCACATGCGTGCCTTGGCGATGAGATGACGGTGTCGTAGGAGGCTCGCGAACTTCAGGTCCGTGAGGCCCGACTGGCGCGTGCCGAGGAGCTGACCCTCGCCGCGGAGCTCGAGGTCGACCTCGGCGAGCTCGAAGCCGTCCGCCGTCTCGACGAGCGCCTCGAGACGGCGCACCGCCTCGTCGGTGAGCTCCTCCTTCGGGCGCGAGACGAGCAGGCAGTAGGACTGCTCGGCCCCCCGACCCACACGCCCGCGGAGCTGGTGGAGCTGCGCGAGCCCGAAGCGGTCGGCCTCCTGGACGATCATGATCGTCGCGTTGGGGACGTCGACGCCGACCTCGATGACTGTCGTCGCCACGAGGACGTCCAGCTCCCGGCGGTTGAAGCCGTCCATCGCCTCGCGCCGCTCCGCCGGGCGGAGCTTCCCGTGCAGGCAACCGACGCGGAAGCCGCGCAGCTCGCCGTGGCGCAGGCGCTCGGCCTCTCCCTCGGCGGCGCGCGCCTCGACCGCCTCCGACTCCGAGACGAGCGGGCAGACGACGTAGGCCTGCCGCCCCTCCTTCAGGTGCCGGCGCAGGCGGGTGTAGGCCTCCGAGCTGCGCTCGTGCGTCACCCAGCGCGTCACGACCGGCCTGCGGTTCGCCGGCGGCCGCGCGATCTCCGTCACGTCGAGATCGCCGTACACGCTCTGGGCGAGCGTGCGCGGGATCGGCGTGGCGGTCATGTGGAGGACGTGCGGCGTCGAGCGCCCGAGCGCCCGCCGTTGCTCGACGCCGAAGCGGTGCTGCTCGTCCACCACGGCGACGGCGAGCGAGCGGAACTCGACCTCGGCCTGGATGAGCGCGTGCGTGCCGACGGCCAGATCGGCCTCGCCGCCCGCGAGCCGCTCCCGCGCCGCGCGCCGCTGGGCCGCCGGCAGGGAGCTCGTGAGGAGCTCGCAGCGCACGCCAAGCTCGTTGCAGAGCGACTCGATCGTCAGGAAGTGCTGCTCGGCGAGGGTCTCGGTCGGGGCCATGAGCGCCCCCTGGTGCCCACCCTCGACGGCGCGCAGGAGCGCGTAGAGCGCGACGACCGTCTTCCCCGAGCCGACGTCGCCCTGCAGGAGCCGCTGCATCGGCTTCTGGTCGGCGAGATCCTGGCGGATCTCGCTGATGGCTCCATCCTGATCATCCGTGAGGGTGAAGGGAAGGGCAGCGCGGTACCGGGCGACGAGGTTTCCCTCCTCTACGAGCGCAGGGGCGCTTGCGTCGTCGGCGAGCGCACGGCGGCGGCGTAGGAAGCCGAGCTGGAGCGTGAGAAGCTCCTCGAG
>JBOHAK010000135.1:0-9751 GCA_050697795.1 Gaiellaceae bacterium | reverse complement strand
CCGTGACGGCGAGCTCGCCGAGCGGCTGGCCGGCTGGATCGACGAGATCCGGGGCCGCTACGGGCCCGCGCCGCTTCCCGAGCTTGAGGCGACCTAGGAGGTCTAGCCGCCGACCTGGACGGCCGTGACGCCCCGCTCGGCGAGGGCCGCCTGCGCGGCGGCGAGGCGGGCGATCGGCACGCGGAACGGCGAGCACGAGACGTAGTCGAGGCCGAGCGCGTGGCAGAAAGCCACCGAGCGACCGTCGCCGCCGTGCTCGCCGCAGATCCCCAGCTTGATCTCCGGCTCGACGCCGCGTGCCCGCTCGACGGCGATGCGCATGAGGTCGCCGACGCCGCTCTCGTCGAGCGTCTCGAACGGGTTCGCGTCGAGGATCCGGTCCTCCAGATAGCGGGTGAGGAACTTCCCTTCGGCGTCGTCGCGAGAGAAGCCGAGCGTCGTCTGGGTGAGGTCGTTGGTTCCGAAGCTGAAGAAGTCCGCCTCGGCCGCGATCTCGTCCGCGCGGACGCACGCTCGCGGCAGCTCGAGCATGGTCCCGACGAGGTAGGCGAGCTCCCGGTCGGCCTGCTCGAGCTCGGCCGAGGCGGTGTCGAGCGTCAGGCGGCGCAGGCGCCTGAGCTCCTCGGCGAAGCCGACGAGCGGGTGCATGATCTCGACGAGCGGCGCCTCCCCGGTCCGGCCCGCGACGGCCAGGGCCGCGCGCAGGACGGCCCGCACTTGCATCTCGTAGATCTCCGGGTAGAGCAACCCGAGCCGGCACCCGCGCATGCCGAGCATGGGGTTCGCCTCGCGGAGCGCGCGGATGCGGCGGGCCATCTCCTCCGACTCCGCCTCCTCGAGCGGCGGCAGGAACTCGTGCAGCGGCGGGTCGAGGAGCCGGATCGTGACCGGTAGGCCGGCCATCGCCTCGAAGATGCCCTCGAAGTCCTTCTGTTGGAAGGGCAGCAGCCGTTCGAGCGCCTCGCGCCGCTCCTCGCGCGACGAGGCGAGGATCATCGTGCGGACGAGCGGCAGCCGCTCCTCCGCCATGAACATGTGCTCCGTCCGGCAGAGCCCGATGCCCTCGGCGCCGAACTCGCGCGCCTTGGCGGCGTCCTCCGGCGTGTCGGCGTTCGCCCGGACGCGAAGCACGCGGACGTCGTCCGCCCAGCCGAGCAGCGTCTCGAAGTTCTCGTCGATCTGCGGCGGGACGAGCGGAACCTCGCCGACGATGACCTCGCCGCGGCCCCCGTCGATGGTGATCACCTCGCCCTCGGCCAGTTCGTGCTCGCCGAGGCGGATCCGGCGCGCGCCCAGGTCGATGGAGAGCGCCTCGCAACCGGCGACGCATGGCTTGCCCATCCCGCGCGCGACGACGGCGGCGTGCGACGTCATCCCTCCCTGGGCCGTGAGGACGCCGCGGGCCTCGATGACGCCGTGGATGTCGTCCGGCGTCGTCTCGCCGCGGACGAGGATGACCGCCTCGCCCGCCTTCCCCTGCTCCTCGGCCCGGTCGGCGTCGAGCACGATCTTGCCCGTCGCAGCTCCCGGCGAGGCGTTCAGGCCCTTGCCGGCGACCTCGTAGTCTGCGGCCGGGTCGATCATGGGGTGGAGAAGCTGGTCGAGCTGGCCCGGGTCGATGCGCGCGACTGCCTCCTCGCGGGAGAGCAGGCCCTCGGCGACCATCTCGACCGCGATGCGGAGCGCAGCGGCGGCCGTGCGCTTCCCGGTGCGGGTCTGGAGGATGTAGAGCGTGCCCTCCTCGACCGTGAACTCGATGTCCTGCATCTCGCGGTAGTGCTCCTCGAGGCGGGCCATGGTCTCCACTAGGCGCTCGAAGGTCGGCCCGAAGCGCGCCTCCATCTCGGCGATCGGCTGCGGCGTGCGAATCCCTGCAACGACGTCCTCCCCCTGGGCGTTGACGAGGAACTCGCCCCAGATCCCCTGCTCACCCGTCGAGGGATCGCGGGTGAAGGCGACGCCCGTGCCGGAGTCGTCGCCTTTGTTGCCGAACACCATCTGGACGACGTTGACGGCCGTCCCGAGGTCGTCCGGGATGCCGTTGGCCCGCCGGTAGACCTGGGCGCGCTGCGTGTTCCAGGACTCGAACACCGCCTGCACCGCCCGCTCGAGCTGCTCCCGTGCGTCCTCGGGGAAGTCGCGGCCGGTGGCGTCGCGGTAGATCTCCCGGAAGCGGCCGACGAGCTCCCGCAGGTCGTCGGCGCCGAGCTCGACGTCCTCCGAGACGCCGCGCCTGCCCTTGAGCGCCCCGAGCTCGTCCTCGAAGCGGCCGGCGTCGACGCCGTCGACCACGTCCCCGTACATCTGGACGAGCCGGCGGTAGGCGTCGTAGGCGAAGCGCTCGTTCCCGGTCGCCCGCGCGAGACCCTCGACGGCGTCGTCGTTCAGCCCGAGGTTGAGGATCGTGTCCATCATGCCGGGCATCGAGACCGCCGCGCCGGAGCGGACGGACACGAGCAGCGGGTCGGACGGGTCGCCGAAGCGCTTGCCGGTCGTCGCTTCGAGCCGCCGGACGGCCTCGTCGATCTCCTCGGCGAGCCCCTGGGGCAGCCCCCCGTTCCCGCGAAGGTACTCGCGGCAGGCGGCGGTCGTGACCGTGAAGCCGGCGGGAACCGGAAGACCGATCGCCGTCATCTCGGCGAGGCCGGCGCCCTTGCCGCCGAGCAGGTCGCGGCCGAGCTCGGCGCTCTCGGAGAAGTCGTAGACGTACCGCGTGGCCATGCGCTAGGCCTCGAATTCTCCCATCGGGCCCGACTCGGCGCCACGGCGAGGCTCGGGGCCGGATCCCCCGGCAGGGGAATAGCGTGGACGGCGGGTCTCGCCCATGGTGCGACCACGGGCTAGGCAGACGCGGGGCGCCGCAGCCTACGTCTCGGCCCGAGTAGAGGCGGCTCGCACCACGGCCGCCTCTTGCTTTGCCCGCGTCGGCCCTGACTCTTGGCGGCCGGCCGCGACGCCGACGGGACGATCACACGTCCGGCTCGGAGGCTCAATGCGTTCCGCTATCGGCAAGACGATGAGGAGCAACCCGAAGAACACAAGCGCTTGCGCCACGAGCGTCGTACGTGTGCTTTCCAGCTTGGCCTGCCTCGGGGAGGCGCAGCGACAGAGGGCGGCACATATCCTCCACGCTCTCACGCAACACACGCGCGCCTTTCGGGATTAGGCTCGAGGCCATCGGGTTGGGGAGGTGGGGTTTTCCCGTCTAGACGCGGGCGCGCGTCTAACCAGATGGCCGATCGCCGGACGACGCGTTGGCCATCTCGTTCTCCGCGGCGACGTGGTTTCGCCGCTCCGCGAACCACGAGACCAGCCGGATCCCGATCCAGACCGGCGTGAAGAGGACGTAGAACACGAACAGCCCCCCGGCGAGCGTGATGAGCCAGAGGACCCACCAGTACCTCGGGATCGGTGCCTTCTCCCTCATCCGGCCGACTCCACGCGAAGGCGCCGCTCCTCGACGATGCGAACGATGCGGCGGGCGGTCTCCTCGATGGCGAGGTTCGACACCTCGATCACCGGGCAGCCGAGCCGTTTGTGGATCGACGCTGCGTACTCGAGCTCGTCGTAGATCTCGGCCAGCTCGGCGTAGCTGCCCCCGCCGCCCATGCCGCGCACCCGCTCTCCGCGGATCTCCGCGAGCGCGTCGGCGTTGATCGTGAGGCCGACGACCTTGGCGGGATCGAGCGCCCAGAGCTCCGCGGGCGGCTCGATGCCCTTCACGATCGGGACGTTCGCCGTCTTGTAGCCCAGGTAGGCGAGGTACATAGAGAGGGGCGTCTTCGAGCTGCGCGAGACGCCGACCAGGACGACGTCGGCCTCCCGCAGCCGGTGGGCGCCCGCCCCGTCGTCGTAACGGACGGCGAACTCGATCGCCGCGATCCGGCGGAAGTAGCTCGAGTCGAGGACGGTCGGCGCGCCCGGCTGCAGCTTCGCGGGCGAGCCGGAGACCCGCGCCACGGCCTCCATCGGATGGCCGAGCAGGTCGCAGTAGTGCAGGCGGTAGCGCTTGCAGAGCGCGCGCATCACCTCGCGGAGCTCCGGCCCGACGAGCGTGAACATAACGACGGCGCGGCGCCCACGGGCGCGCGCGGCCGCGAGGTGGACGTCCTCGACGGCCGTGATGCGCGGGTGCCGGACCACCTCGAACTCCTGCTCGGGGAACTGCGCAGCAACGGCCTCGGAGAGCCGCGCGGCCGTCTCTCCGCTCGAGTCGGAGACGACGTGAAGCTCGACCGGTTCGGGCATCTCGGCTCCGCTACCTCGGGATCTGGGAGAGGTCGCCGAGCGCCCCGACGGCGTCGCGGACGTCGAGAAGGAGCCGCAGGCGGTTGGCGCGCACCGAGGCGTCCTCGGCCATGACGAGCACCTCGTCGAAGAAGCGGTCGACGGGCGGCCCGAGCTCGGCGGCGGCGGCGATCGCGGCGGCGAAGCTCCGCTCGGAGACGGCGGCCTCGATCCGGGGAGACGCCTGCGCCAGCGCGTCGATGAGGGCGAGTTCCGCCTCGTCGGTGGCGAGGGCGGGGTCGAGCGCCGCGCCTGCGCCGTCGGCCTTGCCGGCCAGCCGGTCCGAGCGGTCGAAGGCGACGTAGGCGCGCTCGAATGCCTCCGACGAGGCCTCGGCGGCGAGCGTCTCCGCGAGCCGGGCGACGGCACCCAGCTCGGTCACCGCGCCCGCTCGCGCGGCGCGCACGAACTCGACCGGCACGTCGAGCAGGCCCTCGAGCCGCTCGAGGACGAAGTCCGCGACGTCGGACGGATCGTCCTTCACGTCCGCCTGCTGCTCGACGAGCAACGCCAGGTCGCGTGCCACGAGCGGACCCACGTCGATCCCGAGCCCGCCCTCGACCGCGAGCCGGCAGAGCCCGATCGCCGCCCGCCGCAGGCCGTGGGGGTCGCGGGACCCCGTCGGCCGCTGACCGAGCGCGAAGGCCACGGTCAGGTTGTCCACCTTCTCGGCCGCGGCCAGCACGCGCCCGGGCTCCGTCTGAGGAAGGGGCCCGTCGGCGGCATCGGGCAGGTACTGCTCCTCGATCGCAGTGCACACGGCCTCCGGGTAGCCGGCCAGGCGCGCGTACTCCGCGCCGATGATGCCCTCGAGGTCGGGAAACTCCCGCACGAGCTCGGCCGCCTGGTCGGCCTTCGCGAGCCGCGCGGCCTCGCGCGAGGCCTCTCCTCCGCCGACCATCTCGGCGAGCGACCGCAGGCGAACGCCCTTGTCCGCGAACGTCCCGGCTCCCGCTGCGAACGTGATCGCGTCGAGGTCGCCGAGGAGCGCCTCGATCCCCCTGGCCACGTCCCGCTCGAAGGTGAAGTGCGCGTCCTCGAGCCGACCTTCGAGCACGCGCTCGTTCCCCGCGATCACCGTCGCCGGGTCACCTCCGTTCGCCACGAACGCGAAGCGGGCACCCTCGAGCGGAAAGTAGCGCTGGTGCGACTGCATCGCCGTCTGGACGACGGGTGCCGGCAGCTCGAGGAACTGCTGGTCGAAGCTGCCCTCGAGGACGACGGGGCTCTCGACGAGGTAGACGACCTCGTCGATGACGCCGGCCGGGTCGCTCCAGCCGCCGACCGCGTCCAAGCCCTCGACGATCAGACGTCGGCGCGCCTCCTGCTCCGGCTCGATCCCCGCGCCGCGCAGGGCGTCCGCGTAGGCATCCGCATGGGGAATGTCGATCTCACCGTGCGTGAAGCGGTGGCCGCGCGAGCTCCCGCCGGAGCGCACGCCGCCCAGCTCGAGCGCGATCGTCTCCTCGTCGAGCTTCGCGCAGAGCCAGCGCAGCGGCCGCGAGAAGCGCAGGCCCCCCACCTCCCAGACCATCGACTTCGAGAAGGCGAGCTCGGAGACGATCGCTCGCAAGCGTTCCGGCAGCGCCTCCGCGAGCGGGCGCCCGGGCTGGACGAGGCCGAGGAACCCGTCCCGCACCTCCAGCTTCTTCACCGAGACGCCGTGCTTGCGGGCGAACCCGGCCGCCGCCTTGTCACGCAGGTGCTCGGGCGGCCCCTTGACCCACTCGTCGGGCTCGCGCTCCGGCAGCGCCGTCGCATGGAGCGTGATCCTGCGGGGCCCGACGAGGACGGCTCCCTCGCCGCCGAGTGCGGGCAGCCAGCGCTCGCTCAGCTCGCGCTCCGCTTCCCGGCAGGCCGAGGCCGGCAGCTCCTCGCAGCCGATCTCAAACAGCAGGCTCGGCAAGTGACTCCACGTACAGCTGCGCGACGCGGCGCGCGAGGGTGCGGACGCGGCCGATGTAGGAGGCGCGCTCCGTCGCCGAGATCGCTCCGCGCGCGTCCAGCAGGTTGAAGGCGTGCGAGCACTTGAGCACCTGGTCGTAGGCGGGGAGCGGAAGGCCGCGCTCGACGAGGTCTCGGCACTCCTTCTCATGCTCGCCGAAGCGCCTGGCCAGGACGTCGACCGGCGCTTCCTCGAAGTTGTAGGTCGACCACTGCCGCTCGCTCTCGCGGTAGACGTCGCCCCACGTGACGCCGGGCGCCCAATCGAGCTCGAAGGCGCTCCGCTTGTCTTGCAGGAACAAGGCCAGGCGCTCGAGGCCGTAGGTGATCTCCGCCGGGATCAGGTCGAGCTCGAGCCCGCCCAGCTGCTGGAAGTACGTGAACTGCGTGACCTCCATCCCGTCCACCCAGACCTCCCAGCCCAGCCCCCCGGCGCCGAGCGTCGGCCCCTCCCCGTCGTCCTCGACGAGACGGACGTCGTGCTTCCGGAGGTCGATGCCGACCGCCTCGAGCGAGGCGAAGTAGCGGTCGAGCACGTCTTCAGGAGCCGGCTTGAGCACTACCTGGTACTGGAAGTAGTGCTGGAAGCGGAACGGGTTCTCGCCGTAGCGCCCGTCGGTCGGGCGGATGGACGGCTCGACATAGGCCGTCTTCCACGGCTGAGGCCCGAGGCAGCGGAGGAAGGTCGCCGGGTTGAACGTCCCCGCTCCCACCTCGGTGTGGTACGGCTGCATGAGGACGCAGCCGTCGTCGGCCCAGTACCGTTCGAGGCGGGCGATCATGTCCTGATAGTTCGTGACCGCCATCGGAGCGGACATGCTACGGGAGCCGCTCCGTCTCCTTCTCGCGCTAAGCGGAGAGCGTGCGGAGGCGGAAGCCGCCGTGCTCCTCGTACGAGCGCTCGATGAGGCGCAGGCACTGGCGGAGCGCGTCCTCCCCCAGGCCGGCCTCGCGCGCGCCGGCGAGCGGTCGCTCGAGGAGCGCCGCTATTCCGACGAAGCCGGCCTCCGAGAGCGGCAGCGCATCGGTCGCGCACTCCCGGCAGACAGCCCCGCCCGCTCGCGCGGAGAAGCCCACGAGCGGTCGCGCCTCCCCCCCGCACGCGGCGCAGCTCGTCAGGTGCGGGAGGTAGCCGGAGAGCCAGAGCAGCTTCAGCTGGAAGGAGAGGACGAGCGGCTCGAGGGCAGGCTGGGCGGGAAGCGCCGCCTCGATGCCGTCCAGGAGGTCGAGGAAGCGCGTGAGCGCGTGGAATGCAGGCGGCTGCGCCTCCTCCTCGACGAAGAGCCGGAGCACTGCCTCGAGCCCGATGTGCCCCACCGCCAGCCGGTACGGATCGGTGCGCGAGCGGTCGTGCGAGCGGACGAGCTGAGCACCGCGCACCGTGTGGAGGTCGCCGCGGCCCTCGTGCAGGAGGAGCTCGACGTGGCTCAGCGGCTCGAGACGGGCGCCGAAGCGCGAGCGCGTCTTGCGGACGCCCTTCGCGATCGCCCCCACCCGCCCCTTCCCGAGCGTGTAGAGATGCAGGACGCAGTCCGCCTCGGAAAACCGGATCGACCTGAGCACGACTGCGTCGGTCGTGAGCGTGCGCGACGACATCGAGGCCAGTGTAGAGCGGCGCTCGGGGGAATCGCGGCCACTTGCAGGACGTTTTCTTCCGCGCGGAGCCAGGAACGCTCCTTCTTGATGGTCAGGATCCAGATGTACACGACGGCCTGGTGCGGCTTCTGCGATCGGGCGAAGGCGCTGCTCGAGGAGCACGATCTCCCGTACGAGGAGATCCGGCTCGACGACGACCCGTCTTTCCGGGCCAGTCTCCTCGACCTGACGGGCCGCTGGACAGTGCCCCAGATCCTCTTCGACGGCGAGCCGATGGGCGGCTACGCCGAGTTGCGCGAGCTCGAGCGGCGGGGCGTTCTCGACGGCCTCGCGGCCTAGGGTCTCACCGCGTGCCGCGCCCGTCGTCCCACCGGCGCCGGCTCAGCTCGGCGATGAACTCGCCGCCGTACGCGGCTCCGTAGAACACCGCGACGCCCGGGACGACGCCGGCCAGCACGATCACCGCTGCCCACTCCCACGTGTACACGACGCCGAGCGTGAGGGCGAGCGCGACGTAGAACGCGGCGACCGCTGCACGGGCCATGGCCCCATGCTAGCGCCGTCCGATCAGGCGCTCGGCGCCAGGCGCTCGGCGAGGTAGGCGAGCGAGAGCGAATAGCGGTACTCGATCGCCATGTGGGTCGCCTCGAAGAGGTCGAAGTGGACGTCCGTGACGCCGATCTCCGCGAGCGCGCGCCTGAACGCCTCGGCCCCGAGGTCGAGGTACCACTCGTCCTTCGTCCCCGAGTCGACGTAGATCGCGCGAAGCGAGCGGAGCGCCTCGGCGTGGCCCGGCACCATCCGCACCGGATCCCACGCGAGCCAGCGCTCCCATACCTCCGGGATCAGCTCGCCCGTGGCCGTGTCGAAGGGGAGGCGCACGGTCCCGTCCGGGTCGGCCGAGTAGCAGGCCGCCATGCACCATGCGTTCAGGAGCACCGAGTCGCTCTCCTTCGAGAACGCCGGACGGCTGCGGAAGTCCTCCCAGAAACGGTCGAACGAGCCGTCGTAGTCGTCCCGCAGCGCGCGCACGACCTGGCGGAAGTCGGGCAGATAGCAGGTCTCGAAGAGCGCGTCGCCGGCGTGCGTGGCGAGCCCGCCGAAGAGATCCGGCCGGAGCATCGGAGTCACCATCGCGCCGTAGCCGCCGCTCGACTTCCCAGCGATGCCGCGGTGCTCGGGCGCCGCGAGCGTCCGGTACTCGGCGTCCACCCATGGAACCACCTCGTCGCAGAGGTACGTGTGGTAGTTCCCGGTGCCCGGCGAGTCGAGAAACTGGCTGCCGCCGATCGAGGTCCAGCAGTCGACCCAGACGACGACGCACGGAGGCGCGTCCGCGCGCGCGAAGAGGTCGTCCGCGAGCTCGGGGAAGTTGCGGCGAAACGGCGCCCGGTTCCGCCACATGTCGAGCTGGCCGGTGAGACCCTGGATCGCGTAGACCGACGGGTACCGCCGGCCCGGCTCCTCGTCGTAGCCGGGCGGCAGGTAGACCCAGAGCGGCCTCCGGTGCGGATCGCCGAGCGGGTTACCGGCGAGCGCGTTGCTCTCGAACACGGACTCCTCGAAGCGCCCGCGCAGCTCGTGAGACCAGGGCTGCATGCGGCCGATGCTAGTCGCCGCGGGACGAGCCCGCGCCGGTCGGCGCCGGCTGGCACGTCGGGCAGTACCAGGTTCCCCGTCCGGCCGCCCGCGTCTTCGCGATCGACGTACCGCACCGCTCGCACGGCTCCCCCTCGCGGCCGTACACACGGAACTCGTGCTGCATCCCGCCCCGTTCCCCGTCGGCGCCCCGGTAGTCGCGCAGGGTCGCGCCCTGGCGCCGGACACCCAGGCGGAGCGCCTTGCGGATGCCCGTCCGCAGAGCGGCGATCTCGCCCTCGTCGAGCTCTCCGGCCGGCGTGAGGGGATGGATGCGCGCATACCA
>JBOHAK010000134.1:0-5074 GCA_050697795.1 Gaiellaceae bacterium | reverse complement strand
GCTCATGGGCGACCGGGGCGTCTTCGCGCGGTTCAAGGAGCGCCTGCGCGAGCGGGAGACCGGCCCCGTCGCCATCTTCAGGACCGCCGAGTCCTACATCGCCGCCGAGCAAGAGCTGGGGCGGCTCGACAAGCATGCGCAGCCCGACGTCGTCGCATCGATCCTCATCGGCGCCTGCCGCGACCGGGTGCTCACGCACGCCCTGGCCGGCAAGGAGCCCTCCGACCCCGCGACCTTCGCGCGCGAGCTCGTCCACACCATCGTCTTCGGCCTCGCGCCCGCAGCGGCGCGCGGCCACTCGACCACGAACGTCGAGGAGGAACCGTCGTGAAGGCACGCATCTTCGCCGAGGAGAGCCGGAAGTGGTGGACGCTGGGCGCGGTCGCCTTCGCGCTCTTCATGATCATGCTCGACAACACCGTCGTGAACGTTGCGCTCCCGTCGATCCAGAGCGATCTGGGGATCGGCCTCTCGCAGCTCGAGTGGACGGTGAACGCCTATGCCCTGACCTTCGCCGTACTCATGCTCTCCGGCGGCAAGATGGCCGACTTCTTCGGGCGACGCCGCATCTTCCTGGTCGGCCTCGCGATCTTCACGGTCTCCTCGCTCGCCTGCGGCCTCGCGACGTCCGGCGAGACGCTGATCGGCGCGCGGACGGTTCAGGGCATCGGTGCCGCGCTGATGATGCCCGCCACGCTCTCGATCATCTCGGCCACGTTCCCTCCGCACCAGCGCGGCATGGCGATCGGGATCTGGGCCGGCGTCTCGGCCATGGCGCTCGCGATCGGCCCGCTCATCGGCGGGCTCGTGACGGAGCACATCAACTGGAGCTGGATCTTCTTCATCAACGTCCCCATCGGCATCCTCGGCCTGCTCGTCGGCCGGCTCGTGATCCGCGAGTCGCGGGACACCTCGCACGATCAGCGCCTGGACATTCCCGGGCTGATCGCCTCGGGCGTCGGGCTCTTCGCGCTGACGTTCGCGCTGATCGAGGGGAACGCCTACGGGTGGGCCGACCCGCTCATCATCGGGCTCTTCGCGCTCTCCGCCGTCTCGCTCGCCGGCTTCGTGCTCCTCGAGCGGCACCAGCGCTCGCCGCTGCTCGACCTCTCGCTCTTCAAGAGCTCCACGTTCGCCGGAGCGAACGTCGTCGCGCTGCTCGTGACGCTCGCCATGTTCGGCGTCTTCTTCTTCATGTCGATCTACATGCAGAACATCCTCGGCTACTCGGCCACGAAGACGGGCGCCGCCTTCCTCCCCATGACCGTCCTCATCATCCTGATCGCGCCCGCGGCAGGGAAGTTCTCCGACCGGGTCGGCTCCCGCTGGCTCATGACGGCCGGGATGACCTGCTTGACCGTGGCGCTCATCGTCTTCTCCCGCCTCGGGCTCGACTCGGGCTTCTGGGACATCGCTCCCGGGCTCCTCGTGGGCGGCCTCGGCCTGGCGCTCGTCATGACGCCGATGACCGCCGCGGCGCTGGGGTCGGTACCGGTGGAGAAGTCCGGCGTCGGCTCGGGCGTCCTGAACACGTTCCGCCAGGTCGGCGGCGCGCTCGGGATCGCCGTCATGGGAGCGATCGTCGCCTCCTACATCGACCTCGACGCGGCGGGCCGGCCGGACCCGGCGGCGTTCATCGACGGGTTCCAGAGGGCGCTCGAGGTGAGCGCGGTCTTCGCCCTCCTCGGCGCCGTGATCGCGGCGGGCACGATCCGCAAGCACCGGCACCTGGACGCCGGCGATCTGGCCGAGGCGGCCGCTTGAACGGCGGGGCTCCGGTGAGAGATAAGTAGGCGAACGGTATGACCGCTTCACCAGCGGTCAAGAGCCACGAACGAGGGATGGACGGAACCGGGCGCGTCGCCGACGCTTCGTACATGTTCCGGTTCCAGACAGGCGACAACCCGGAGACTCCGGCTCTGCGGCCCAGCCAGTGCCTCCGGGTTGGTGTCGCCGGGAATGGCGCGCCTCCCGCACCCCTCTTGCCTGGCGTCTGGCAGGAATGCGGAACGGACCTGACTGTAGCGAAGGTCCACGGAAAGTCAAGTAGGCTTGTGAAGTGATTTTTTCGCCTTATAGTTCACTCTAGGAACCATGACGTCCCACGCCGCAGCCGCACGGCCCGCCACCTCCTCGCGCCCCGCTCTCGGGGAGCGCGTCCGCCAGCTCCGCATCGCGCGTGGGCTGACGCAGACCGAGCTCGCCGGGGACCGGTGCTCGAAGGAGTACGTGAGCCAGATCGAGCGCGGGAAGACGCGACCGACCGCCGAGACAGTCGAGTGGCTGGCCGACAGGCTCGGGGTCGATCCGACCTTCCTCGAGATCGGCGTCTCCTCGAGCGAGCGCGAGCGCGTCGAGAGCATCATCGCGCGCGCCGAGGCCGCGATCGAGTCCGATCAGTACGCCGACGTCGTCGCCGAGCTCGACGCCCTCGGGCCGACGCTCGCGGCCGTTGCCGCACCGGAGCTCGAGCTCCGCAGCCTGCTCGCCTCGTCGTGGGCGCGCATGTACCTGGGCGAGACCCGCAAGGCGATCGAGCTCCTGGACGGCGCGCGGCGCATCGCCGAGACGCCGTCCTTCACGGACGTCGATCGCGGCGAGGTCCTGTACCGGCTCGCCTGCTGCCGCTACAAGCTGAACTCGATCTCGACGGCCGTGGCGCTCTACTCGCAGGCGCTCGAGCTCGTCGACCGCTCGGGGCTCCCCGCCGACCGCCTCCGCTCGCACATCTACGAGTGGCGCTCTCGCTGCTACCGGCGTCAGCGCGACTGGGAGGCGGCCCGTGAGGACGTCGAACGCGCGCTCGAGCTCGCCGAGGGCCTGAACGACCGCCACACGATGGGGCACGTCTACTTCCAGGCGTCCCTCATCGCCGAGCGCACGGGGCACTGGGTCGTCGCGCGCTCGTACGCCGAGAAGGCGAAGGGCATCTACGAGGAGCTGCGCGACCAGACCAACCTCGGAAAGCTGCTGAACGAGATCGGGGCGCTCAACTTCCAGCTCGGGAAGCCGGAGGACGCGGTCGCCTATCTCAAGGAGGCGTTCAAGGTCCTGATCGACGTGGGCGCCGACACGGACGCCGCTCGGGTGATCTCGTCGCTCGCCCAGGTGCACCTGCGAACCGGGAAGGTCGACCTCGCCGAGGCGCAGTCGCGCCAGGCGCTCGACATGCTCCAGGGCCGCGACGACCACCTCGACGAGATCGGCAACGCCCAGCTGGTGCTGGGGCGGGCGCTGCTGGAGCAGGAGCGGCTCGACGAGGCGGACGAGCTCTTCGCCGCCGCGGAGTCGAGCTTCGACCAGCTGTCCTCTGCAAGCCACCGTGCCGCAGCGTGGATCGCCCAGGGCGATCTCGCGGGGCGCAGGGGCGACGACCGCCGTGCATCGAGCCTGTACCGCCGTGCGGCCGAGGCGCTCCAGGACTTCCACTTCTAAGGAGGTGAAGACTGTGAAGGTGAAGGCTCTCCTGACGCTGACCGCTCTGGTCGCGTTCCTCGCGCCGCTGGCCGGCTTCGGCCATTTCGACGGCCGCTAGAACCGCGTCGCCCTCACGGGCGCACCCAGGCACATGGGCGACTGCGACCGAGGCCGTGCCTCGTCGCGCTCGCCGCCCTGCGGCATTCGTCGGCACGGCTCGACCCGCCTCTGCGGTCGGCCACTCGGCAGCCGCTCGACGGCGGGGAAGGATCGTTCGCGGCGGCGTCGAATCTCTCCGGCGCGCAACCCGAGACTCCTCGACACCGTGCACGAACGACCTTCCCTCCGTCCCCTGGCTCCTCTGCTCGGCGTGCTGGCCGCCATGTGGCTCGGTGCCGCAGGCCTGATCGCTCAGCAGCTCGTCTAGACGCCGGTCCGCCTCGCGGCGAGAATCTCGCGGTGAAGCGTCTATACTGACGCTTCATTTTGTGAAGCAAACCTTTGCGGAGGTGCTGCATGGCGGACAACGGTTACGCGAACGCGGTCCTCGTGACGACCGAGTGGCTGGCGGACCACCTCGGAGACGAGGGCCTCGTCGTCGCGGAGGTGGACGAGAATCCCGACCTCTACGACGAGGGTCACATCCCCGGCGCGGTCAAGCTCCACTGGCGCGACGACCTTCAAGACCCGGTCGAGCGCGACGTCGTGGACAAGCAGACGTTCGAGGCGCTGCTCGGCGGGCTCGGCATCGGCAACTCGACTTCCGTCGTCCTCTACGGGGACAAGAACAACTGGTTCGCCGCGTACGCCTACTGGTACCTGAAGGTCTACGGGCACGGAGACGTCCGTATCCTCGACGGGGGCCGGCAGAAGTGGATCGACGAGGGCCGCGAGCTCACGACGGACGTTCCGTCGCCGACACCCGTCGCATACACGGCCCAGGAGCGGGATGAGTCGATCCGGGCCTACCGCGACCAGGTTCGCGAGTGGGTCGAGGGCGAGGCGGTCGCGCTCGTCGACGTGCGCTCGCCGGGCGAGTACGCCGGCGACCTCATCGCGCCTCCGGGCTACGAGCAGGAGGGAGCGCAGCGCGCCGGGCACATCCCGAAGGCGGTGTCCGTCCCGTGGGCGAGTGCGGTGCGGGACGACGGCACCTTCAAGACCGCCGACGAGCTGCGTGACCTCTACGGCGGCAAGGGCATCACGCAGGACCGCCCCGTGACGGCTTACTGCCGGATCGGCGAGCGGAGCGCACACACGTGGTTCGTTCTCCGCGAGCTCCTCGGCTTCGACGACGTGCGGAACTACGACGGCTCGTGGACCGAGTGGGGCAACCTCGTGGACGTCCCGATCGAGAAGGGCTCCTAGCGCGCGGACCATCCGGGTTGTACCCTCGGCTCGTCCAAGACGAGCCGAGGGTGCACCATGCTCAAAGAGTTCAAGGAGTTCCTGCTCCGCGGCAACCTGATCGAGATCGCGGTCGGCCTGGTTCTCGCCCTCGCCTTCACGGCGGTGGTGACCTCACTCGTCGAGGACCTGATCACGCCAGTCATCGCTGCGATCTTCGGGCAGCCCGACTTCTCGGGGCTGACCTTCACGATCAACGACAGCACGTTCCGGTACGGCGAATTCCTGAACGCGCTGCTCGCGTTCGTGC
>JBOHAK010000133.1:0-9503 GCA_050697795.1 Gaiellaceae bacterium | reverse complement strand
GTCGCGCGTCATTCGCAGGTGCGCGAGGTCATGCGCGAGCGCCAGCGCGAGCTCGGTGAGGTCGGCGACGTCGTGATCGAGGGGCGCGACATCGGCACGGTCGTCTGTCCGGACGCCGAGGTGAAGGTCTTCCTGGTCGCCGATGCCGCCGAACGGGCGCGCCGCCGCCAGGTGGAGCGGCCCGGGATCGGCGCCGAGGCCCTCGCCACGGACCTGCGCCTGCGCGACGAGCGCGACGCGGCGCAGATGCAGCCCGCTCCCGACGCGGAGACCGTGGACACGACGGCGTTGAGCGTCGAGGACGTGGTCGACCGGATCGAGCGGCTCGTGGAGGCCCGGGCCCGAGCGTGAAGCCCGTCGACCTCGCCTACTGGACGATTGGCAAGGGCCTGCTCTCCTCGATCACGCGCGCCCTCGTGCCGCTGAAGGCGTACGGGACGGAGCGCGTGCCGCGCGAGGGCGGCTGCGTCCTCGCCATGAACCACTTCTCGTACGTCGACCCGCCCGCCTTCGGGACCGTCTGCCCGCGTCGCATCGTGTTCGTGGCGAAGACCGAGCTCTTCGACGTGCCCGGGCTGGCGCAGATCATCGGGCTGCACGGGACGGTCGCCATCCGGCGCGGCGAGTCCGACCGGGACGCCTTTCGGCGGATGCGCGAGGCCCTCCGGGAGAACGAGCTCCTCGGGCTCTTCGTCGAGGGCACGCGCCAGACGAGCGGCGTGCCGGGGAAGGCGATGCCGGGCGCGGCGATGCTGGCCATCCAGGAGGGCGTGCCCGTCCTGCCGGCCGCCATCCACGGGTCGCAGTTCTGGACGAAGGGCAACCGCCACCCGGTCTCGATCGCCTTCGGCGAGCCGATGCGCTTCGCCGAGCACCCGCGCAACTCGAAGGGCTACGCGGCGGCGTCCGCCGAGATCGACGTGGAGATCCGCCGCCTCTGGGAGTGGCTCGTGCGCATGCACGAGCTGGGCCGGCCGAGCGGGACGCCCCCGCGGCGCGCGGAAGCACCCATCAAGGTCTCTTAGGTGACGCAGGCGCCGCTCCTCGGCGTCGTCGCCGTCATCGGGTTCCCGAACGTCGGCAAGTCCACGCTCGTGAACCGCTTGACGGCGACGCGGGAGGCCGTCGTCTTCGAGACGCCGGGCGTCACGCGCGACCGCAAGGACGTCGTCTGCGAGTGGGCCGGGAAGCGGTTCCTGATCGTGGACACGGGCGGCGTCGACGTCGTCGACCCGACGCCGCTCACGCGCGAGATCGCCGAGCAGGCCCGGCGCGCGGTCGAGGAGGCCGACCTCGTGCTCTTCCTCGTGGACGCGAAGGCCGGGGTGACCCCGGGGGACGAGGAAGTGGCGGACATCCTGCGCCGCTCCCGCCAGCCGGTCATCGTCGTCGCGAACAAGGTGGACGACCCGCGGCGCGACGACGACGCGCTCGAGTTCCACCGGCTGGGTCTCGGCGACCCGGTCCCGATCTCCGCGCTCCACGGCTACGGGACGGGCGACCTCCTCGACGCCGTCGTCGCGGCGCTGCCCGGCGAGGGCCCTCCGGAGGCCGGCGAGGAGGCCGTGCGGGTCGCCGTGCTCGGGCGGCCGAACGTCGGCAAGTCGAGCCTCGTGAACGCGCTCGTGGGCGAGGAGCGGGTGATCGTCTCGGAGGTCCCGGGAACGACGCGCGACGCGATCGACACGGTCCTCCGCCGCGGAGATACGACCTTCGTCCTCGTGGACACGGCGGGCATGCGCCGCAAGCGCCGCCAGCGGCAGGGGATCGAGTACTACTCGGAGCTCCGCGCCATCAAGGCCGCCGAGCGCGCCGACGTCGCCCTCGTCCTCGTGGACGCCTCCGAGGGCCTCGTCGACCAGGACCTCGCCGTCGCCGACGTGGCGCGCACTGCGGGCTGTTCGACGCTCGTCGTCCTCTCGAAGTGGGATGTTGCCGCCGTGGGGATCGAGGACGTCCGCCCGCGTCTCCAGTCGAGGCTCCGCCAGCGGCCGCCGGTGGTCGCCGTCTCCGCGGCGACCCGGCGCGGGGTCGGGCGGCTGCTCGACCGGGTCGAGGAGCTCTTCGCGCGGCACACATCGCGCACGCCGACGGCCGAGCTCAACCGCTTCCTCCAGGAGCTGCGCGGCGAGCGGCCGGGCCCGAGCGGCAACGGGCGGCGCCTCAACCTCCTGTACGGGACGCAGGTGACCGTGCGCCCGCCGCGCTTCCGCGTCTTCGTCAACGATCCGGGACTCATGACGCGCGACTACGGCTACTGGGTCGAGAACCGCCTGCGCGAGCGCTTCGGCCTCGCAGGCGTGCCCGTCGTCATCGACTTCGTGCGCCGCTCGTGAAGGCGGCCTTCTCCACCGAGCGCCTGGTCGCCGAGCCGCTCGCCCTGGCGGCGCACGAGCAGGAGCTGGCCGGGCTGCACGCGGACCCACGCGTGATGGCGACGATGGGCGGCAGCACGGCGACGCCCGAGGAGAGCCGCGCGTGGGTCGAGCACCACGGCCGCCCGCAGGTCCTCTACCGGCGGGGCGCGACGACGTGAGGGCCGTCGTCGTCGGCGGAGGCTCCTGGGGCTCGGTCTTCGCCGCGCTCCTCGCGGAGCAGGGACACGAGGTGACGCTTGCCTGCCGGGACCCGGAGCAGGCGCGGACGATCGCCGAGACCGGCCGGAATCCGCGCTACGTCCCGGATTGCGACCTGTCCGGCGTGCGCGCGGCGACCCAGGAGGAGGCGCCCACGGCCGGCGCGGACCTCGTTTGCCTCGCCGTCCCCAGCCGCGCGTTTCGCGCCGTCGCGGAGTCGCTGCCCGGCGAGGCGCCCGTCCTCGGCCTCGCCAAGGGCCTCGACCCCGGCAGCGGGAAGCGGCTCTCGCAGGTCGTCGGGGACCGCCGCGTCGCCGTCCTCTCCGGGCCGAACCACGCCGAGGAGATCGCGCAGGGCCTGCCGGCGGCCGCCGTGATCGCGAGCGAGGACGAGGCGCTCGCCGTCGAGCTCCAGCACGCGATCATCTCGACGCGCTTCCGCGTCTACGTGAACAGCGACCTGGTCGGCGTGGAGCTCTGCGCGGCCGCCAAGAACGTCGTGGCGCTCGCGGCCGGCGGCGTGGACGGATTCGGCTTCGGCGACAATACGAAGTCGGCGGTCATCACGCGCGGGCTGGCGGAGATGGCCCGGCTCGGCGAGGCGTGCGGCGCGCGCGGCGAGACGTTCGCCGGCCTGGCGGGCATGGGGGACCTGGTGGTCACGTGCTTCAGCCCCTACAGCCGGAACCGCCGCGCGGGCGAGCTGATGGCACGCGGCGTCCCGCCGGAGGAGGCCGAGGCCGAGATCGGCATGGTCGTCGAAGGGATCACGACCGCCCCCGTCCTGCGCGACCTCGCCCGGCGCCACGGGGTCGAGCTCCCGATCACCGAGGCGGTGTGCCGCGTCCTCGCCGGGACGAGCCCCACCGATCTGGTCTCGGAGTTGATGAGCAGGAAGCCGACAGACGAGTAGAGTGAAACGGGTGCGCCTCTTCTTCGCCCTGTCCACCGCGGTGTCGGTGCTCCTCGTCACCGGGTGCGGTGGCGCCGGCTCCCCCGGGGGCGCTGCCGAGGTCGTGCCGGCCGACGCCGCGTTCTATCTGGTCGTGGACACCGACTTCCAGGGCGACCAGTGGGACACCGTCCAGGAGCTCGCCGCGAGGTTCCCGGGCGGCGAGGATCTCATCGGACGGATCGTCGACGAGATCGAGTCCGAGAGCGCCGAGCCGCTGGACTTCGAGCAAGACGTCGACCCGGCGGTGGGCCCGGAGGTCGCGGTCGTCGTGCTCGCCCCCGAGCCGGGCTCCGACGAGCCGGAGACGGTCGTCGTCCTGACGCAGCCGGACGACGACGAGGCGCTGCAGCGCCTGCTCGAACGGGGCGACGAGCCCGCCGTCAGCCGGGCGGTCGACGACTGGCACGCGATCTCCGACGACGAGGCGGCGCTCGACCGCTACGAGGCCGCGCTCGAAGGCGAGCGCCTCGCGGACTCCGAGGACTTCGAGGACGCGATGGACGGCCTCGACGAGGACGTGCTCGTCAGCCTCTACGGAGACCTCCAGCAGGCGCAGGACGTCGCGGAGGCCGAGTCCGCCGGCCAGCCCAACCCGTTCGACGCCTTCTTCCCGGGCGACCAGGCGCCCGTCTTCGGCGCCACCGCGCGTGCCGAGGGCGACGGCGCCCGCCTCGACGGCCAGCTCGTCTACTCCGGCGACGTCGAGGACACGCCCCTCTCGGTGGAGCCCTACGACGCGGAGCTCCCCGGCCAGGTGCCGGGCGACGTGCTCGCCTACCTCTCGTTCAACGACTTGGAGCGCGCGATCTCGGCGTACCGCGACACGATCGCGGAGGCCGATCCGGACTTCGAGCGGGGGATCGGAATGGCTGAGGCCTTCCTCGGCGTGTCAATCGAGGAGGACATCGCGCCCCTCTTCGCCGGGGAGGGAGCCGTCTACGTGCGCCGAGGCGCCCTCATCCCCGAGGTGACGCTCGTCACGCAGGTCGAGGACGAGCAGCAGGCCGTAGCCACGCTCGACGACGTGGTCGCCGGCATCGGCGGCTTCGTCGGGACCGGCGAGCCGCAGCGGCGCGAGATCGACGGAGTCGAGGTGCGCGAGGTGCCGATCTCGCCGCCCTTCTCGCTGAGCTATGCGGCCGTCGACGGGCTGCTGGTCGTGACGACGTCCGCCGACGGCATCGCCGACCTGCGCGCCGACGAGGACCGCCTCGCCGACGACGAGGCGTTCGAGGACGCGCTCGACCGCGCGGGCGTCCCGGGCGAGACGTCCGGCTTCGCCTACGTCGACCTCGAGGAGGCGCTGCCACTCCTCTTCGGCTATGCCGAGGTGGGCCTGGGCGAGACCTCCGACGTTCGGCAGTACACGGAGCCGCTCACGAGCCTCGTTCTGTGGGGCGAGCAGGACGGGTCCACCCAGAGCTTCTCGGTCTTCGTGGGCGTCGAGTAACGCGGCCAGCTAGCCTTCTTCCCCATCCATGGCAGCCCGCGAGTTCGTCTTCACGTCCGAGTCCGTCACCGAGGGGCATCCCGACAAGGTCGCAGACCAGGTCTCCGACACGATCCTCGACGCGGTGCTCACGGATGACCCGAACGGCCGGGTCGCCTGCGAGACGCTGGTGACGACGGGGCTCGTGGTGGTGGCCGGCGAGATCACGACCGAGACGTACGTCGACATCCCGCGCCTGGTCCGCGACCGGATCAGGGAGATCGGCTACGACCGCGCCAAGTACGGCTTCGACGCCGAGACCTGCGGCGTGATCGTCGCGCTCGACGAGCAGTCGCCCGACATCGCGCAGGGGGTGGACACGTCGTACGAGATGCAGCACGGCGACGACGACGAGCTCGACCGGATCGGCGCCGGCGACCAGGGGATGATGTTCGGCTACGCGTGCCGCGAGACGGAGGAGCTGATGCCGCTCCCCATCATGCTCGCGCACAAGATCGCCAAGCGGCTCTCCGAGGTGCGGAAGGCGCAGATCCTCCCGTACCTCCGCCCGGACGGGAAGACGCAGGTCACGGTCCGCTACGAGGTCGACGAGCACGGCCGCCAGCGGCCGGTCGAGGTCGAGCGCGTTCTCGTGTCGACGCAGCACCGCGAAGGCCTCGACGAGGAGGCGCTCATCAAGCCCGACCTCGTCGAGCACGTCCTGCACCCCATCCTCCCGCGTGACCTCTACGACGAGCATCGCTTCGAGGAGCGCGACTTCGTCCTCGTGAACCCGACCGGGAAGTTCGTCCGCGGCGGGCCGATGGGGGACACGGGGCTGACCGGGCGCAAGATCATCGTCGACACGTACGGCGGTGCGGCCCGGCACGGCGGCGGCGCGTTCTCGGGCAAGGACCCGACGAAGGTCGACCGCTCGGCCGCCTACGCCGCCCGCTACGTGGCGAAGAACGTCGTCGCGGCGGGCCTCGCCGACCGCTGCGAGCTCCAGGTCGCCTACGCCATCGGCGTCGCGCACCCCGTCTCGGTCCAGGTGGAGTGCTTCGGCACCGAGCGCGTCTCCGTCGCCCGCATCGAGGAGCTCGTCCGCGACCACTTCGACCTGCGGCCGGGGGCGATCCTGCGCGACCTCGACCTCCGGCGCCCGATCTTCGCGCGGACGGCCGCCTACGGCCACTTCGGCCGGGCGGAGCACGACTTCACGTGGGAGCGCACGGACCGGGCCGACGAGCTTCGCGCCGCCGCGGGGCTCGCCGAGGCGGTCTCGTAGCTGGTTCCAGACCCTCGTCCAGCGGGTACCTTTCTGTCGCCATGAGTGTCGTCACCCCACAACGTCCGCCGAGGGCGCCCGAACAGCCCCCGGCGTCCCCGCCGCCGCCGGCGCCCGAACGGCCGCGGCGCGACGTCCCCTGGGGCCTGATCGCGCTGGCGGTCATCGTCCTCGGGACCGCGTGGATGGTGGATCGCGTCGCGGACATCTTCCCGGACTTCGACAACCCCTTCGCGACGGAGACCGTCGACCGTAGCGGCCCCGCCGTCCTGAAGTCGATCCGCGACATCGGCGAGTACCGGGCCGCGACCGGCGACTTCGAGGTGATCGTCGACCTCGAGCAGGACACGGGCCTGCCCGACGAGCTGCTCGGCGAGCGCACGCTCTTCGTCGCCGCGGGCTCGGTGGACGCGGGCGTCGACCTCGGCGCGCTCGACGAGGACGCGGTGGAGGTCTCCGACGACCGCCGCTCGGCGACGATCACGCTCCCGGCGGCGCGCCTCTTCGAGCCCGAGGTCGACCTGGAGCGGAGCTACACGTACGAGCGCGACCGCGGTCTCTTCAACCGAATCGGCGAGTTCTTCTCCGACGACGGCGGCTCGGAGCGCGAGCTGAACCTGCTCGCCGAGCAGAAGCTGCGCGAGGCCGCCCAGCGCGGCGCGGGCCTCGTCCCGCGGGCGGAGGAGAACACGCGCGAGATGCTCGAGAGCCTCCTCGGCGCGCTCGGCTTCACGAGCGTCGACGTCCGCTTCGAACAGTCCTAGGCCGCGGGGCGGACGAAGAGACCCGCGGCGGCCTTCTCGCCGATCGCGCGCTCGTCGCCGTTCACGGTCACCGCGAACTGGCCGGCGGCGGGCTCGGCGCGGCGGAGCTCCACGCGCGCCCCGGGCACGAGGCCCTCGTCGTAGTACCAGTGGAGCAGGTCGCCGTCGTGCTCGGCCAAGCGGACGATCTCGGCGCTCGTGCCCTCCTCGAGGTCCGCGAGCGGCTTGAGCTCGAGGTTCTCCGCCTGCTCGAAGTCGGTGTCGACCGGCCAGCCGTGCGGGCAGCGGTCGGGCTCGCCGAGCTGCTTGGCGATCCGCTCGACCATCTCGTCCGTGAAGGTGTTCCCGAGCAGGTCGGCCTGCTCGTGCGCCTCGGCCGGCGTGTAGCCCATGAAGTCCGTGAGGAGCCGCTCGATGATGCGGTGGCGGCGGACGACGCGCTCCGCGACCCGGCGTCCGTCGGCCGTGAGGATGGCCTCCTTGTGCTCGCCGCGCTCGACGAGGCCGTCGGCCTCGAGCCGCTTGAGCATCTCGCCCGCTGAGGCGCGCGAGACGCCGAGCATGTCGGCCACCCGCACCGCGAGCGTGGGGGATCCCTTCGTCTCCGGCCGGTACTCCCCGATCGGGAAGGCCAGGAAGTAGATCGTCTCGAGGTAGTCCTCGACGGAGTGCCCAGCCGCCATCTTCGTGATGATGATACCCGTGGCGCGGTTCGCCTCAGTGGTACCGCTCGTCTCCGCGCGCGCCGTCGCGCGCCCCTTCACGTACCTCGCCGACGGGCTCGAGAAGGGCGCCGTGGTCTCCGTGCGCTTCGGCCGCGCCAGGCGCCGCGGAGTGGTGGTCGGCCTCGAGGACGAGGCGCCGCCGGACGTCGACCCCGTCGCCGTGGAGGGCGTCCTCGGCGCCGTTCCGGCCCCGCTCGTCGACCTCGCCCTCTGGCTCGCGGAATACTACGGCTCGACGCCGGCACGGGCGCTCGCCCTCGTCGCGCCGCACGAGCCGGCGCGGCGCGCGGGAGCGCGGCGGCGCAAGCGGGAGCGGGACCTGCCCGGGGAGGAGGCGCCTGCCTCGCTCAGCGACACCCAGGCCCGCGCGCTCGCGCGCCTCGAAGACGCGCTGGCCGAGGGCGGCGGCGCCTTCCTGCTCTACGGGGCGACCGGAAGCGGCAAGACGGAGGTCTACCTCCGCGCGTGCGAGGCGGCGCTGGCCCGCGGGCGGGGGGCGATCGTCCTCGTCCCGGAGATCGCGCTCACCCCGCAGGCGCTGGGCCGCTTCCGCGCCCGTTTCGGCGAGCGCGTCGCCGTGCTCCACTCCGCGCTCACCGAGGCCGAGCGGCGCGACGAGCGACAGCGCATCGCCTCGGGAGCGGCACCGGTCGTCGTCGGCGCGCGCTCGGCGGTCTTCGCGCCCGTCCCTCGCCTCGGGCTCGTCTGCGTGGACGAGGAGCACGACCCGTCCTACAAGCAGGAGTCCGACCCCCGCTACGACGCGCGCACCGTCGCGGCGAAGCGCGCGGCGCTCGAAGGGGCCGTGGCCGTGTACGGGAGCGCGACGCCGCGGCCCGAGAGCTGGGAGCGGCTCGAGCGCCTCGAGCTCGGCGGGCGGCTGGCCGGCCCCCTGCCGCCGGTGCGGATCGTCGACCTGCGCCGGGAGGCGGGGTACCCGCTCTCGGCGCCGCTTCTGGCCGAGCTCGGGACGATCGCCGACGGAGGCGGCAAGGCCATCCTGCTCCTCAACCGCCGCGGCATCGCGCCCGCGCTCCACTGCCGCGCGTGCGGGCTCACGGTTCGCTGCGAGGCCTGCGACGTCGCGCTGACGCTCCACGGCGACGGCCTCCTCCACTGTCACCACTGCGGCAGGCGCGAGCCGGCGCCCGAGCTGTGCCCCGCCTGCGGCGCCGCCGAGGTAGCCCGGCTGGGCGCAGGCACCGAGAAGCTCGAGCAGGAGCTCGCCGCCCGCGTTCCCGAGCTCGAGCGCTTCCGCCTCGACGCGGACGTCGCGGCCCAACCCGGGCGGCTCGCTGAGACGCTGGGCCGCTTCGCGGCCTGCGAGCGGGGCGTCCTCCTGGGGACGCAGATGGTCGCCAAGGGCCACCACTTCGAGGGCGTCGCGCTGGCCGCCGTCGTGGACGCGGACACCGCCATGGCCCTCCCAGACCTGAGAGCGGAGGAGCGCACGTTCCAGCTCGTGACGCAGCTCGCGGGCCGCAGCGGCCGCGACGCGCCGGGCCGGGTGCTCGTCCAGACGTACCAGCCGGACGCGCGGCCGATCGCGCTCGCCGCGCGCCACGCGGTCGAGGAGTTCCTCGCCGGAGAGGTGGCGCGGCGACGCGAGCTCGGCTACCCGCCGTTCCGGCACCTCGTCCGCGTAGTCGCGACCGCAGCGGACGAGCGGGCGCCGGCAGCGCTGCTCGAAGAGCTCAAGGCAGGGCTCGGCGAGGAGCTGCTCGGCCCCGCGCCACTCCTGCGTCTACGTGGCCGCTACCGCGCGC
>JBOHAK010000132.1:0-11512 GCA_050697795.1 Gaiellaceae bacterium | reverse complement strand
AGCTCGCGCCGCTCGGCGCGGCCACCCACCGCCACGACGCGCCCGCCCGCGTCTCTCGCGGCGGCGCACAGCATCAGCCCGATCGGGCCGGGCCCGAGGACGGCCACCGTCTGTCCGGGCTCGAGCTCCGCCCGCTCGACGCCGCGCAGGCAGCACGCGAGCGGCTCCGTCATCGCCGCGACCTCGGGTGCGAGGCCGGGCGGGACGGGAAGGAGGTTACGCGCCGCGATCCGCTCCGGCACGAGCACGTACTCGGCGTAGGCGCCGTTCAGGAACGGCCGCAGATTCTCGCAGAGCGTCTCCTCCCCGCGGCGGCAGGGCGCGCACTCGCCGCAGGGCGCCGAGTTCGCGGCGACGACTCGTCGACCGTCGGCGACGTCCACGCCGCAGAACTCATGGCCGAAGGGGCTCGGCGTCTGTTCGAGGAGAAGCGGATGGCCGCGCCGGAACGCCTTCGCGTCGGTGCCGTCGGTGAGGGCCACCTCGATCTGGACGAGGACGTCGCCGGGCCCCGGCTCCGGGCGGGGAACCTCCTCGACGCGCAGGTCGCCGGGCCCGTGGAAGAGGAGCGCTCTCACGGCGTGAAGACGACCTTCACGGCCTCATGCGAGCGGTACAGGTCGAGCCCCTCGGCGAAGCGCTCGAGCGGCAGCGTGACGGTCGGGATGGGCTCGAGCTCGGGCAAGAGCGCGACGGCGTCGCGCATGGCCGCCGGCGTCGCCGAGCACGAGCCGACCAGCGTGAGCTCGCGGCGGAGGACGGCCTCGAAGTCGATCGGCTCCGGGTCGATCAGCCAGGAGAAGACGAGCAGCGTCCCGCCCGGCACGAGCGCGGCGAGCGCTCCGTTCAGGCCGGCGTGGGCGCAGAGCACCGCGGCGTCGACGGGCCCGTCGGCCGGGCTCGCCCCGTAGCCGAGGGCCAGGTCGAGGCGGTGGGGCAGGGGGTCGGCGGCGAGCACCTCGTCGCCGCGGCGGACGAACGCCTGGACGAAGAGGAGCCCGGCGAAGCCGCAGCCGACCACGAGCACGCGCCCGCTGGGGATCCGGTCGAGCGCCCGCAGGACGCAGGCGAGCGGCTCGGTGAAGGTGCCGGCGGCATCGTCCACGCCGTCGGGAAGCGGGATCGTGGCGCCGGCACGCGCCCGCTCGGCGAAGCCGCCCGGGACGATCGTCGGCGCCGGGAAGCGCTCACACGTCGTCTCGTGCCCGGCCCGGCAGCGCTCGCACTCGCCGCAGGGCAGATGGTGGACGAGCGCGACGCGGCGGCCGTCCTCGACCTCGGCGACGACCTCGTGGCCGAGCACGGTTCCGGGAGCCGCACGACCGAGCTTCTGCACGTCCGTCCCGCAGAGCCCGCAGGCGCGCACGCGGACGAGCTCGCCGTCGCCCTCCGGCTCCGGGAGGTCGGCGAGCGCCGGCTGCCCGGCGCCGTCGAGGACGACCGCGCGCACGGGCCTATCGTACGGAGCCGCGGACTAGCTTCGGGTCTCCGCCGCGAGCAGCTCCTGCCAGGGATGGAACGAGAACTCTGCGACGACGGGAATCCACTCGGCGAAGCTCTCCAGCTCGCGATCACCGAGCCCTGACTCGCCGATCGCCTCGAGCGACCGGCGCAACTTCTGCCACACGGCCGCCTCCGCGGGGGGTCTCGGCGGCTTCGTCGGCGGAGGGATGCTCGTCAGGAAGTCTGCGAACGACGAGCCGCGGCTCCGCCTCAGCGCCTGGAAGACCTCGCCCGCGAGGCCCGGGTAGGCGATGCTGACGGAGAGGAGCAGGAGCACGGGCTCGTACCCGTCCGGCTCCGCCAGCCGGTCGGCGCCGGCGGACACCCGCAGCAGGCGGTAGACGTTCGCAAGGCGCTTCGCGGCGCGCGGCGTGTCGAAGAGCGGGCCGAGCCGCTTCATGAACTCGACCTCGGCGCGGGTGACGACGAGGCTGCCCGGCATGAGCTCCACGCCCGGCGTCCCCGTTGCCGCCCCGGGCGCCGGTCGGACGTCGGTGCCGTCGCCGGCTTCGTCCTCGGGTGCCGCCCCCTCGCCCGCGTGCGACTCGTCGACGATCGGGGCCTCGCTCGGCTGCGCGCCGCGGATGCCGTCGCCGGCCCCGTCGACCGGGAGGAGGCTGTCGATCAGCTCGGCGAAGCCGGCGGCCTCGAGAGGCCGGAGCACGATCGAGTACTGGAAGATCTTCTCGAGGTAGTTCTGCGGCGTGGCTGCCCACGCGGCATCAGGGTCCGAGTCGTCGTCGGGATGGAGGAGCTCCGAGAAGTGCACCTGGATAGAGCGGAAGAGCCAGCGCGAGTCGACGCCGACGACGACGACGAAGTGCTTGAGGTCGAGCAGGACCTTGATCGTCTCGAGCACCTTGACGACCACGTCGTGAGAGCAGCGGTCGAGGTCGTCCACGTAGATGATCACGCGGTCGATGGGGAGGCTGGTCTCGGGCCCGCCGTCGCCGTTCGCTCCGGCCCCCCGGCTCTCGTCGATCAGCTTGCTGAGCCGCTCGAAGGCAAGCCGGATCTCGGTGACGACGCCGAGCTGCTGCCGCCCGAGCCAGCGGGCGGCCTGATCCTCGGCGAATTGAGGGAGCAGCGGCAGCGCCGCGGCTGCGCCGAGCGTCTCCTCCGTCGCCCTCTTGCGCTCCTGCAGCTGCCTCTTCCGTTCTTCGAGGTCTTCGATCTCGCTCTGGAGCGCCCGCCTTCTGTCTGCGTACCGGAGGCCCGAGAGCACGAATGCGACCACGCCGCCGACCACTGCGAGCACGGCGAGGATCCTGGCCCAGTCGAAGAACACCGCGGCCACGGCCACCGCCACGGGGAGGGCGAGAATGACCAGATCCGACGCTCGGATGCTCCGCCAGTTGCGGAGGAGCGCCCTCAGACGCCGCCAGATCTCGGCGAGATCGGCCACCAGCTTCGCCGTCGCGCCTGCCTCCGGGCCGAGGTCACCGGCCTGCACCTCCAGCTCGGCGCGCTGCGCCTCTAGCTCGGTGAGGCGGCGGTCGAGCTCCGCTTCCTCGTTCTCCGCCTCGCTTCGCTTCTCCTCGAGGCGCTGCACTTCCTTCTGGTAGTCGGCCAGGTGCTCGGCCTGCGTCGTGCCCGGCCGCACGTCCTCGGCCGCTCCAGTGACGCTCCGAAAGACCTGCGCGGCGAAGCTCGGCCAGATGTCGCTGTCCGAGTAGAGCCAGGCGTTGAAGGTCACCTGGCGGATATGCGAGCAGTAGAGCGTCGGCTCGCCCTGATCCTCGGCGCGCGCCGAGTGCTCCGTCAGGAAGCCGATGCGCTCCTGCAGACGCCGCATGAAGAAACTCTTGCCGCTCCCCCAATCCCCGAAGAGGCCGATGGCGAGCGGCGTCTCGAGGTTCGTGGCGGTGAGGACGGAGGAGAGGAACTCGACGCGCTCGCCGACCCCGAAGAGCGCGACGCCGTCGGTTGCGTCCGTGGCGAATCCGGGGAGGAGCGAGGCAGGAGGCGGCGGCCCGAGGAAGGGGATCAGGAGCTCGGCGAAGGCGGCCGCAGGGTCCTCCGCGTCTCGCAGCCCGGCGCCGTCGGGGGGCAGGACCTCCAGGTCGGCCCACGGCGTGTCTTCGAGCTCCACCGGAGCCAGGCGAACCGGGACGACGCGTAGCTCCCCGGCCTTGTGGCGCTGGACGAGGGCGTCGCCCGCCGACGACCAGATGTAGGAGGGGCTCAGGAACATGACGACGACGCGGTCGGACCACCCGTCGACCGTCTCGGCGTCCAGTCCTTCGACGACGTAGGACCTCCAGGGGACGCCGAGGGTGGCAGCGGCCCGCTCGAACGGCTCCACGGCGTCGAGGTCGGCCTGACTCCAGACGAGGACGAGCGCGGCCATCCGCTGGAACGTCCCGACGTCGCCGGGTCTTGGCGGCGAGAGCGCCGACCAGGTCGCAGCCTCGACGACCCCGTCGGCGGCGAGGCCGTTCTCGCTCTGGAAGCGTCGTACCGCCTCGGCCGTCCGCGGGCCGTAGACGCCGTCGATGTCACCCGGGTTGAAGCCGGCGTCCGCGAGCGCTCGCTGCGCCTCCACGACGTCTTCGCCGCTCGTCGCGCCGTGAAGCGTCCCCCGCAGCGTCCGTTTGCGGAGCTCCTTGCCCGCGGGCTCTTTGCCGAGCAGCCTCCACGTCGCGGGCCCGACGATGCCGTCCTCCGGGAGCCCGCGGTCGGACTGGAACTTGCGCACGGCCCTGGCCGTTCGGTAGCCGTAGATCCCGTCGACGACCCCGGGGTCGAAGCCTTCCTCGGCCAGGGCGCGCTGGAGCACGCGCACGTCCTCGCTCGCTACGGCGCCGTGCAAGGTACGCAGCTCTCGAACCTCAGCCACGGCCGGTCATGTCGGTGTTACACCCGCGGGCCCTTCCAGGTCAAGACCCTCCCCCAGGCGAACGCGGGGAGATTCTTGCCGCCGGCGGGCGCCGCTAGACTGTGACCTGCGCGGGGCTATAGCTCAGCTGGGAGAGCGCCTGGATCGCACCCAGGAGGTCGCCGGTTCGAGCCCGGCTAGCTCCATCACAAAGAAACCCCCGCAGGCACGGGGGCTTCCTGGTTTGACGGAGTTAGCTCATCCGGGTCTCCGGTTGGCGGCCGATCACGAAGTAAAGGATCGTCCCGACGACCGGAAGGATGATCACGATGAGCACCCAGGCGGCGAGCTGGCCGCGCCTCAGCGCGCTGCGCCGCCGCACCATGTCAACGAGCGCGACCGCCCAGGCCACGGCTGCGACGACGCCGACCAACCACCAAAACGAGTCCATCAGCCTCTCCTCGGGTCGCCTTGCGGGCAGGGTCAGTCTATGGGCCGATCCGCTTATGCACGACCGCATACGGGCCAAGCGGGCTGAGTCCAACTCCGAACGATCCCGCAGCGCTCTCGTGCTATAAGGCCGCGCCGAGATGAGCGCGATCACCCACCTCTTCGCCGGCGTCCCGGTATCCGATCTCGACGCCAGCATCGACTGGTACACGCGGTTCTTCGGGCGACCCCCAGACAGTCGCGTCGGGGAAGAGATCCTCTGGGAGATCGACGAGCGCGCCTGGCTCTTCATCGAGCCGAACGCGGCGCGGGCGGGCGCGGGCCGGATCACGCTCGCCGTCGCTGGGCTCGACGCGCTCCTCGAGCGCCTCGCTGCCCAGCGCATCGAGCACGAACCGATCGAGACCTACTCGAACGGCGTCCGCCACGTGAACGTCCCCGATCCGGATGGGAACACGATCGCGTTCGCCGAGCCGCCCGACGCCGCGAGCGCGTCACCTCGATCGGCCGGAACCGGGGCTTCGTCATAGACGACTGATCCCCAACCTCCGCACGCCCGTACGACGCGCCCTCGGGCGGACGCGGATTAGGAATCAGTCATCTAGGTCGGCAGGCGCGGCCACCCCGGCAGTCTCCCACGAGTGTCCGCGTGTTGCCAGTGCTGGCGATCCCACGCCCATTCCACGCCCAAACGTCCTAGGAAGGGGCCGCGCAACCATGCGGGCGCCCTTTGCCGAGGCGCCTCGCAGGCCGCATGATTGAGCCAAACTTGCCTCATATCGCCAGGGGTGCCATCTCCGCCGGTCGGGCGGCAACGACCTGATAGCCGAGCTGGCGGGCCGTCTCCACCCCTGCCGCCCAGAGTGTCGTCTTTCCGACTCCGGCTTCGCCCTCGATGATGAGGAGACCGGGTCTCTGGGACACGTCTTCCAGAAAGCGTTGGATCGCGTCGAGCTCACTCCCGCGCCCGACGATCTGGTCGAGCGCGGCCCGCCCAGACGGTGCGTACGCTGCGCTGTTGCCGGTCGCACGGCCCGCCGAGTCATTGTCGACCATGACGCTTCATGTTGAGTCTAGACCTCCGTGCTGGGGCATCTCCTGCGGCCTCGACATGTCCACTTGCGAAGCGGGAACACTGTTACGGAGTCGCGCTAAAGGATCTCAAGCGCGGGCGGCAGGTGATGAATGGAGTCCGAGGACGTCGTACACGTCCTGCGCCGCTTCCGAGAGGCCCTCGTCCCGCAAGGGCTGATCCTGGACCTGCAGGTCATCCGACCGCACCCGGTCGTGGAGACCGGCGGCCAAGTCGTCTGCGAGATTGACGGCAGCCCACTGTTCCGGGACGCCCGATGGGGCTGCGGCGCAAGTCGATGCGACGATCGCGGCGGGCCTTCTCGACGAGCAGGCGGCCGACGACCACGACGTGCTGAAGCACTACTCGTCGGACGCCGAGCTCGTCGACGACTTCGCCGACTCACCGCGCAATCTCCCGCCCGAATGGATCCCGCGGCTCGCAGCCACCGACGGGGAATGCACGGTCCGCGAGCGGTGCCGCACGCGCCGCCTCGGCTCCACCGGATGACAGCACTCGGCCGGAATCACTGCGGTCCGCTAGTACGGCACCTCGAGCGCGTCGCAGAGAAACCGCATGAGAGGTGCCGCCGCGCGGCAGGTCCGTGCGTACTCGTCGACGAGGCCGGGAGCGATGACGTCAGCCTCGCTCAGGCGGGCCCAGCCGAAGAAGTCCTTCCTCCTCAGGTCGTCCGCGTACGGGTGCTCCGGGTCAGCCCACGACGGGACGCGCTTGAGCGAGTCTCCGCCGAGCTCGAGCCGCTTCGCGAAGGCACCGCCGTGGGCGGCCTGCTTCCAGCGCTTCGGGTCCTCGACGATGGCCTCGCGAATGCGCGTAGCCGCCTCGGTGGGCGGATGCCAGATGCCCCCGCCGGCGAACACCTCGCCCGGGCCGATGTGCAGGTAGTAGCCGGGCGCGTTGACGCTCTTTGCCTGCTCGTGCCGGAAGTGGATCCCGAGGTTGGTCTTGTACGGCGACTTGTCCTTCGAGAAGCGCGTGTCCCGGTAGATGCGGAAGAGCGACCCGCCGCTCGGCCGCGCGTCGGCGCGGAAGTGCGGGCTGATCTTCTCCAACCGCGGCGCGAACGCGGCGATGAACGCGAGCGCCGGCTCGAGCAGATGATCCTCGTACCGGTCTCTGTTGGCTGCGAACCACTCGCGGTCGTTGTTCGCCCGCAGATCGGCGAGGAACGAGAACAGCTCGGGACCGAAAGAGACCGGTTTCGTCGTCGTCGTCGCCATGGTGTCACTGTAAAGACGAACGAGCCGGCGGCAAATCGACACTAAGCGCGGCTGCGACCGTCGTTCTCGCGGTCTCGACCGAAGCCGGCGATGAGTTGTGGCGGGCCGGGCAGTCCTACGAACATGGGCGCGATCGAGCACCCGAGGGCCGGACGCCGTGAGTGGATCGGCCTGGCCGTCCTCGCGCTCGCCTGCGTGGTCTACGCGATGGACCTCACGGTGCTGCACCTCGCGGTGCCACAGCTGAGCGAAGACCTGGAGCCGAGCAGCGCGCAGCTCCTCTGGATTGCGGATATCTACGGATTCATGGTCGCCGGAGCGCTCATCACGATGGGCACGCTGGGCGACCGCATCGGCCGCCGCCGTCTCCTGCTGATCGGCGCCGCCGGCTTCGCCGTCGCGTCGTTCCTCTCTGCATTCTCGACGAGCGCCGAGATGCTGATCGCGTCCCGGGCGCTCCTCGGCATCGCCGGCGCGACGATCGCTCCATCGACGCTCTCGCTGATCCGCAACCTGTTTCACGACCCTGCCCAGCGCACCTTTGCGATCGGCGTCTGGATCACCGCCTACTCGCTCGGCGGCGCGGTCGGCCCGCTGCTCGGCGGAGTGCTGCTCGAGTTCTTCTGGTGGGGCTCCGTCTTCCTCCTCGCCGTGCCGGTGATGGCGCTTCTTCTCGTCCTCGGGCCCGTGCTCTTGCCGGAGTTCCGCGATCCGGAGGCAGGTCGCCTGGATCTCGTCAGCGCCGGCCTGTCGCTCATCGCCGTGCTCGCCGTCGTGTACGGGCTCAAGCAGACGGCCCAGGACGGGTTCGGCTCCGTGCCGGCCCTCTCGATCGTGGCCGGCCTCGCGCTCGGGCTCGTGTTCGTCCGCCGCCAGTCGAAGCTGGCGGATCCGCTGATCGACCTCCGGCTCTTCCGCGTGCCGGCCTTCAGCGCCTCGCTGGCCGTCTACACGCTCGGGATCCTGGTGCTCTTCGGATCGTTCCTCTTCATCTACCAGTACCTCCAGCTCGTCCTCGACCTGTCGCCTCTCATGGCCGGCGTCTGGACGTTGCCTTCCTTCGGCGCCTTCATCCTCGGCTCGATGCTCGCTCCGGTCTTCGTGCGCCGGGTCCGCCCTGCGTGCGTCATGGCGGTCGGCCTGGCGATCGGAGCCGTGGGTCTGCTCCTCCTCACCCAGGTCGGCGCCGAGTCGGGGCTCACCGTCCTCGTGACCGCGTCCGTCGTCTACTCGCTCGGGCTCGCTCCGCTCTTCACGCTGACGAACGACCTCATCCTCGGCGCGGCCCCACCCGAGCGGGCCGGCGCGGCCTCGGCGATCTCGGAGACAGGCGCGGAGCTCGGCGGAGCGCTCAGCATCGCCATCCTCGGCACGCTCGGGACGGCCGTCTACCGCAGCCGTGTAGCCGACGAGATCCCCGCCTCCGTCCCGGCCGACGCGGCCGAAACGGCATGTGACACGCTCGGCGGCGCCGTGGCAGTGAGCGGCGAGCTGGGCGAGGGGCTCGGCGACCAGGTGCTCGAGGTCGCCCGCGTGGCATTCACCGAGGGATTCCAGGTGGTTGCGTTCGTGAGCGCCGTCGTCGCCGCGCTGGCCGCGGTGGGGGTCGCCGTCCTCCTACGCAATGTGCGGGGCGTGACCGGGCAGCCTGAAGACGCTCCGGCGTCCGACCCAGTCCCGGAGCCGCAGTAGGCCGCCGCCTTGCCGTACGATCGCTGCCGTGGCGTACGACGAGGAGCTCGCGACCCGGATCCGGGAACTGGTCGGCAGGGAATCCAATCTGAGCGAGCAGAAGATGTTCGGCGGGCTCGCCTTTCTCATCGGGGGCAACATGGCCGTGGGAGCAAGCGGCCAGGGCGGAATACTGGTCCGCGTCGACCCGGCGCAGTCGGACACGCTCGTGGCGACGACGAACGCTCGCCTGATGGAAATGCGCGGCCGGCGGATGAAGGGGTGGCTCCGCGTCGACCCGGAACACGTGCGCACCGAACGCGAGCTCGCGAGGTGGGTTGAGCTCGGCACGACGTACGCCCGCTCGTTGCCGGCGAAGCGATAGCCGACCGACGAGCCGCGGGTTCTAGGTCGGAGCGCGACCGATCGTCGGCTGCGGGATCACTCGACCGGCTCGTAGCGCAGCAGGGCGACGCCCGAGTCGAACGCGCTCGAATCAAGGAACCGCAACCGGACTGTCGTGTCGCCCTCGGAAGGCCTGGGACCACGTCCCCCGAGCCCGGGATGGACCCAGAACCTGAGCTCGTCGATCGCACCCGCCGCGAGCAGGTGCCGCGCCAGCTCGCCGCAGCCGATGAGGATCAGGTCTCCGTCGAGCTCGTCCTTGAGCTTCGGCACCACTTCCGCCACCTCGCCCTCGAGCAGCCTCGCGTTCCATTCCAGGGGCCCCCGCAGCGTCCGAGAGGCGACGAACTTGAGGCAGTTTGCCCACTCTCCCTTCAGCGGTGACCAGTAGGCGGCGAGGCCCTCATACGTCTTCCGTCCGAGCAGCATCGCGGCCGCCTGCTCGAACCGCTCCCGGTCGGCGCGGTCGTGCCCGCCTTCCGCGACGTCACCACTCACCTACGTCGGTGACGACGTCGACGGGCATCGTCGTCGAGCTGATCAGCCTGTTCACGTGGTTCGCGCCTCCACCGGCTCGAGTGCGATCGCCATGGGGTTGGTCGCGGCGATGCACGCTTCCGGGAGGGCGGCGCATCCGAGCCACCTGATCTCCGGCCGGAGGGCGACGATTATCAGGCCGCCGACGAGCGTCACGAGGCCGTTCACGAGAACGGCGTTGCCCGAGCCGATCCAGGCGGCCAGGGCGGCCGTCACGAGGCCGCCGATGGGAAGGACGCCGACGAAGGCGGCGGCCCAGATGGCCATCGCGCGGGCGCGCATCTCGTGGGAGCTCATCGACTGGACGACGACGGTGGAGAGGCCGATGAAGAGGACGGCGGCGAAGCCGCCCACCAGGGCGAGGGCGAGTGAGAACGGGGTCGAGGACGAGGCCCCGAGCGCCGCGATCGCGACGGCCGTGGCGAGGTAGCCGACGAGAAGGGGGCCGCCCTTGTTCGGCCGGCGCGCGAGGATGAGGAGGGCGAGCGAGCCGAGCAGGGATCCGAGTCCCATGGCGGCCGTCAAAGCGCCCAGGGTGCCGCCGCCGCCGTCGAGCTGGAAGCGGACGATGGCCGGGAGCATGAACGCCACGGCGGGCGTGGCGAAGAGGCCGGCGAGAAGGGTGAGCACCATCAGGGACGCGATGCTCCGCTGGCCGAAGACGTAGTGCAGCCCGTCCGAGATAGCGCCGCCGAGCTTCGCCACACTCTCTCCTCCGCGAGGTCGCGACGGGAGGAGGACGAGCGCGAGCAAGACGAAGGGGAATCCGGCGGCGTTCACGACGAAGATCCACGTCGGCCCGCCCGTCGCGAGGAGAAGGCCCGCAACTGCCGGGCCGACGAACCGGGCCGCGTGCAGGGACATGCTGTTGATGGCGACGGCGCTCTCGAGATCCCGCCTGGGAACCATGGAGGCGAGCATTCCCTGGAAGGCCGGGAAGCTGAGTGCGCCGAGCACGCCTCCGGCGAACGCGAGGATGCCCATCACCGGCACCGTGAGCGAGTCGGTCGCCGACAGGACGGCGAGCGACACCGGGACGAGCATGCTGGCGCCCTGGAAGGCGAGGAGGAGCTTCCGCTGGTCGTACCGGTCGGCGAGCGCTCCCGCGGGCAGGGCGAGGACGAGGTTCGGGATCGTGCTCAGGAATCCGATCACTCCGAGCGTCGCCGCCGACCCACCGACGAGCAAGACGACGTAGCCGTACGCAGCTCCCTCGACCGACTTGGCGGTGAGCGAGATCAGGACTCCTGTCGAGTAGAGGCGAAACCGCGGGTCCCGAAGCGCGCCGAGGGCGCGACCGGCCGCTTGCACCGTCGGTACGCCTTCGGGCGAGAGCGGCGGAGGCTTCCCCTCGAGCGCGTCGACTCCGCCCCGGACGGCGTAGGCCTCGAACCCTCGGTCCCTCAGCCAGTGCGCCACACGGACGCTCGTCGCCTCACGGAGTCAGGTACAGGCGAGAACGATCGGCGCGCCGCGCGGAAGCTCGGCGAGCACGGACGGGATCTCGTCCGGTGGGATGCGGCGCGCTCCCTCGATGCGAGCGCTCGCGTCTTCATGGCGGCGCACGTCGATCACGAGCGCGCCGCCGACCATCAGCTCGCGGGCTTCGGACGGCTCCAGCCGCAGCGACGACGAGCGGAGGGCGGACCAGACGTGATAGCGGCGAGTCGGTTGAGCCATCGGAGAGACGTATTCGATATCACGCCCGGCGGCGAGCGACGATGAGTTCCGCGCCGTCGCCCGGTCTGTACCGTCGGGACCGGTCGAGACGCCGGAAGGAGAACAGATGCGCAGGGTGATCGTGAACGAGAGGAT
>JBOHAK010000131.1:0-4481 GCA_050697795.1 Gaiellaceae bacterium | reverse complement strand
CCGCACGGCGACGAGGCTCGGGGTCGCGGCGCCGCCCAGCACGCGTCTCGCAACCGTACGGGCGGCCTCCTTCTCGGCGGCGGGCACCGCGTCCTCGAGGTCCGCCACCACCGCGTCGGCGCCGGCTGCGAGCGCCTTCTCCAGCTTGCGCTCGTCGTTTCCGGGCGCGAAAAGCAGGGAGCGGGCCGTTGCGAGCGACATCGAAGTTGACATTGTTGCCGAAGTCAGACATAAACACGGATTCCGTCCGACGCGCAAGGAGGAGCAGTTGTGAAGGCCGTCGTGTTCCGCGAGTTCGGGAGCTCCGACGTCCTCCTGCTCGAGGAGCTGGAAGACCCCAGCCCGGGCCCGGGCGAGGTCACGATCGACATCGCCGCGTGCGCGCTCAACCACCTCGACGTCGACGTCCGCGAGGGTATCTCGCGCTTTCCGATCGAGCCGCCGCACGTCCTCGGCCTCGAGGTGGTCGGTCGGATCGCCGCTCTGGGCGAGGGGGTCGAGGGGTGGCAGGTGGGCGACCGCGTCATGCCTCACCTGATGGACACCTGCGGGGACTGCCGCTTCTGCACGACGGGCCGTGAGTCGCTCTGCCTCGACGCCGGCTTCGTCAGCTTCGTCCATTCCGGCGGCTACGCCGAGCGGCTCGCCTGCTCCGCGTCCCAGCTCATCCGTGTCCCGGACGAGGTCTCGGACGTCGAGGCGGCGGCCGTCCAGATCGCCTTCGCGACCGCGTGGCACATGCTCTTCACGCGCGGCAAGCTCCGCCCCGGCGAGACCGTGCTCGTCAACTCGGTCGGGAGCGGCATCGGCTCGGCTGCGGTGCAGCTCGCGCACATGGCCGGCGCCTTCGTGATCGGGAACTCGTCGCGCGACGACAAGCTCGCCCGGGCCGCCGAGCTCGGGCTGGACGCCGGGGTCAACTACACGAAGCAGGATCTCGTAGCGGAGGTCATGCGCCTGACGGACGACCGCGGCGTCGACCTCGTGTACGAGCACTGCGGCGGCGAGCTCTTCCAGATGGGGCTCGACTCGCTCTCGAAGGACGGACGCCTCGTCATCTGCGGCGGCCACGCGGGCGAGGTCGTCCCCTTCGACATCATCCCGTTCTTCCGCGCGCAGAAGTCGATCATCGGCTCGTTCGTCTACACGAAGGCCGAGGTCGAGCTCTGTCTCGAGCTCGCACGTCGCGGCCGGATCGTCCCGGTCGTCCATCAGACGTTTCCGCTCGAGCGGGCGAAGGACGCGATGAACCTGATGGAGAGCAGGGAGTTCTTCGGAAAGATCGTCCTCACACCGGGGGGTTAGCGCATGAAACGGCTCGGAGTCGACGTCGGCGGCACGTTCACGGACCTGATCTACGTCGACGACGAGAGCGGCAAGGTGCTGGTCCACAAGCTGCCCACGACCCCGGAAGACCCCTCGCAGGGGACCGTGCAGGGCATTCGCGAGCTGGCCGGCGAGGCGGGCGAGAGCCCCGGCGCCCTCGACGGGGTCTTTCACGGGACGACGATCGCGACGAACATCGTCATCGAGCACGACGGCGCACGGGTCGGGATGATCACGACCGAGGGCTACCGCGACATCCTCCACATCGCGCGGCACAAGAAGCCGCTCAACTTCTCCAACTACCAGGACCTGCCGTGGCAGCGGTACCCGATCGTCCGCCGCCGCTACCGGCTCACGGTGCCCGAGCGGATCACGCGGGACGGCGAGGTGCTCGTGCAGCTCGACGAGGACGCCGCCAGGCAGCGGGTGAGTGAGCTGAAGGAGGCGGGGGTCGAGGCCGTCGCCGTCTGCTTCCTGTTCTCCTTCCTGAACCCGGAGCACGAGGCGCGCGTCGCCGAGATCGTGCGCGAGGAGTTCCCGGAGGCCTTCCTCTCGGTCTCGTCCGAGGTCCTGCCCCAGTATCGCGAGTACGAGCGCTTCTCCACGGTCTGCCTCAACGCCTACATCGGGCCCAAGGTCGCGAGCTACGTGGGCCGGCTCGAGGAGGAGCTGCGGGCGCTCGACGTGCGGACCGGGGTCCACCTCATGACCTCGGCGAGCGGCGTGTCCACGACCGAGGCCGCGACGGCGCGGCCCGTGAACCTGCTCATGTCGGGGCCCGTCGCCGGCGTCGTCGGCGGCATCTGGGCGGGACGGCAGGCCGGCCACGAGAACGTCATCACGCTCGACGTCGGTGGGACGTCGGCCGACATCGGCCTCGCCCAGGGCGGCAAGCTGCGCATGAAGCACCTGCTGGACACGAAGGTCGGGCCCTACCAGGCGATGATCCCGATGGTCGACGTCGACACGATCGGCGCGGGCGGGGGGTCGATCGCCTACGTCGACCAGGGCGGCATCTTCCGCGTCGGGCCGCGCTCGGCGGGCGCCGACCCCGGCCCGGCCGCCTACGGCCGCGGAGGGACCGAGCCGACGGCGACCGACGCCATGGTCGTGCTCGGTTGGCTTCGCCCCGAGGCCTTCCTCGGCGGGGGCATGGAGCTCGAGCCCGACCGCGCCCGTCGGGCGTTCGCGGAGGGCCCCGCGCAGGCGCTCGGGATGAGCGTCGAGGAGGCCGCGATGGGAGCGGTGCAGATCCTCACGCACTCGATGGTGCAGTCCATCGAGGAGAACTCGGTCCGCAAGGGCTTCGACCCGCGCGACTTCGCGCTCGTCGCCGAGGGCGGCGCGGGCCCCCTCTTCGCGGCGCAGATCGCGGTCGAGGTCGGCACGCCGAACGTCGTCGTCCCGCCCTACCCGGGCGTCACGGCCGCCATGGGACTCCTCGCCACCGACATGGTCTACGAGTACGTGGCCACGTCGTACCAGCGTCTGTCGTCGCTCGACGCGGCCCAGTTCGCGAAGCGGTTCGCGGAGCTCGAGGAGGAGGCCCGCCGCCAGCTCGAGGAGGACGGGGTTCCCACCGACCGTCTCGTCGTCCAGCGCGTCGTCGACGCCCGGTACGCAGGCCAGGGGTACGAGCTGCGCGTCGAGGTCGGCTCGGGCGAGATCGACGAGTCGTGGGCCGAGAAGCTGCGTGCCGACTTCCACGACATCCACGAACGGGAGTACTCGCGCCGCTTCGAGGAGTCCGACATCGAGATCCCGAACATTCGGGTGCGCGGGATCGGCCTCATGCCGCCGCTCGAGCCGGTGGTGGTCGAGCACGGAGACGAAACGCCGCCCGAGGATGCCTTGCGCTACGAGGGACCCGCGTGGTTCCGCGTGCAGGGAGAGTTGCAGCACGTCACTGCTCGGTACTACGACCGTTCTTCCCTCGAGGCCGCTAACCGCCTTCAGGGGCCTGCGATCGTCCATCAGTACGACTCGACGACGGTGATCCCGCCGGGACTCTCCGCGTCGGTCGACGGCCACGGGAACATCGTCGTCGCGACCGGCGCCGCCGCCAGGGTCGAGGCCCACGAAGCCGCCGAGGCAGTGGAGGTCTGAGATGTCCGTGATGGAGTACGAGGTCGGCCGTCAACCGGGCCCGCCCACGCGCGAGCGGGTGGAGATCGACCCGGTCACGCTCCGCGTCCTCGGCGGGGCGTTCCACGCCATCGCCAAGGAGATGGCCGGCGTGCTCTTCCGCATGAGCTACAGCTCGATCATCCGCGAGTCCGAGGACCTCGGCGCCGGCATCTTCGACGCGCACGGGCGTGAGCTCTGCGAGTCGGACTCGACGCCGATGCACATCGGCTCGCTGCCCTGGTACATCCGTGGCTTTCTCCACCGCCTCCAGGGGCAGATCCAGGACGGCGACGTCATCGTCCACAACCATCCGTACCTCGGCGCCTCGCACAGCCCCGACGTCGCCGTCGCGGTGCCGATCCTCCACGAGGGGGAGCTTCTGGGCTTCGCCGCCGTGACCGCGCACGTGCTCGACGTCGGGGGCTCGTTCCCGGGCATCAACGCCGACGCGTTCGACGTCTACGCCGAGGCGAAGATGTACAACGCGCTCCGCTGGTACGAGGCCGGGAAGCTGAACGAGGGCCTCGACCGGATGATCTTCGACAACGTCCGCACCGAGACGATGAACCGCGGCGACATGAACGCGATGCTGGCGGCGTGCCACCTCGGCAGGGACCGGTTCCTGCGACTCGTGGGCCGGTACGGGGCCGAGACCGTCATGAGCGCCGCCTACGAGTGGATGGACTACTCCGAGCGGATGCTCCGGGCGGAGATCGCGAAGATCCCCGACGGCGAGTACGCGGCGCCGACGGGCTGGCTCGACGACGATGCCCGCAACCGCGGCGTGCGCCTGCGCGTTGAGACGAAGGTCGTCGTCGAGGGGGACTCGATCACGATCGACCTGACCGGCTCCAACCCGGAGGTCCCGACCGGCTTCAACGTGCCCTTCGAGGGCTCGCTCCTCGTCGGGGCCTATTACGCCGTCCGCACGATCCTGCTCGACGAGGCGGTCTTTCCGGAGCACGTCCCGCAGAACGACGGCGTGTTCCGCCCCGTGAACGTCGTCGCGCCCAAGGGGACGATCTACA
>JBOHAK010000130.1:0-6210 GCA_050697795.1 Gaiellaceae bacterium | reverse complement strand
GAATCCGGGGTCTCGTGCTGCTCGCGCTCGCCGCCGGCGTGCTCCTCGCGCCCGCACCCGCGGCGCACGCGGCGCGTCCGAACGTCGTGATCGTCCTCACGGACGACCAGCGCTGGGACACGCTCTCCGCGATGCCGACCGTGCGGTCCGAGATCGTGGCCAAGGGCGTCACGTTCTCGAACTCCTTCACGGTGAATCCGCTCTGCTGCCCGAGCCGGGCCAGTTTCCTCACGGGCCTCTACTCGCATTCGACCCGCGTCTACCACAACCGCGGCGCCCGCGGCCTGCGGTCGTTCGACGAGCGCTCGTCCCTCGCGATCCCCCTCCGTGCAACCGGCTACCGCACGGGACTGATCGGGAAGTACATGAACGACTACACCACTACGCGCGTCCCGCGCGGCTGGGACCGGTGGGTGGTGTTCACCGGGTCGATCGACAAGGGCCGCCCGCCTGGGTTCTTCAACTACGACCTCTCGGTGGATGGAACGCTCGTCTCGCGCGGTTCGGCGCCGACCGACTACTCAACCGACGTCCTTGCCGCGCAGGCGCAGAACTTCATCCGCGGCTCAGCCGGGCGACCATTCTTCCTCCTCTTCGCCCCCTTCGCGCCCCACCATCCCGCAACCCCTGCGCCGAGGCACGCGGGCGCGTTTCCCGGCCTGTCTCCCTGGCGTCCGCCGAGTTACAACGAAGCGAACGTCTCCGACAAGCCCGCGTGGCTCCGGCGTCGGGCCCGCATCGACGCACAGGAGACGGCGAGACTCGACGCGTTTCGGCGTGACCAGCTCCGCTCGCTGCTCGCAGTCGACGACGCGGTCGCCTCGATCCTCTCGACCCTCGAGGACGAGGGCCGCCTCGCGAACACGCTGATCCTCTACACCTCCGACAACGGCCACTTCTGGGGTGAGCACCGTCTGAACACCAAGATGGCTGCCTACGAGGAGAGCATTCGCGTGCCGCTCGTCGCCCGCTACGACCCGCTCACGACGACCCCGCGCACCGAGAGCCGATTCGTGGCGAACATCGACGTGGCGCCCACGATCGCGAGGTTCGCGGGCATCCGGAGGCGATTTCACGGACAGAGCTTCAGACCCCTGCTAGCCGGAGCCTCGACTGTCTGGCGCAAGACCTTTCTGATCGAGAACCTGCGTCTGAACGCCGGGAACGTCGCCACGTACTGCGCGGTCCGCGGGGGCCGGTGGACTTACGTGGCGCTGCGCACCGGGGAGGAGGAGCTCTACGACCTCGCAACCGACCCCGATCAGCTCACGAATCGGGCGCGGAACCCGGCCCTCCGCCCGCAACTCATGACGATGCGAGCCCGGGTGCGCGACCTCTGCGATCCGCCACCGCCCTCCATGAACCTCGACTGGCTCTGCACCAAGAACGGCTCGACGACGGCGGAGACCCTGCGCGGGACCGGGCGTTCGGACGGCCTTTGCGCTGGCGGCGGGAGAGACACGTTGTGGGGCCTCGCCGGAAACGATCTTCTTCGGGGCGGGCCTGGTCGCGACAGGATGCTCGGCGGCCCCGGAAGGGACCGCATTCTCGATCGCGAAGGCGCACGGGACACGATCGCATGCGGGTCGGGTGTCGACCGGGTTCTCGCCGACCGGCTCGACGTCGTAGCGAAAGACTGCGAGATCGTCCGCCGCTAGCCGAGCCCGAGCTCGTCGCGGTAGGCGCGCGCGTAGACGTTGCGTGCCTCGAGCACGTCCTCCACGTACTCCCGGGTCTCCGCGAAGCGAATCTCGCCGCCCTCCGACACCCACTCGTCCACGTTGGCCTGGCCGGCGTTGTAGGCGGCGAGCGCGAGCCGCTCGTCTCCGTACTTCCGCAGCAGCCGCCGGAGGTAGAAAGAGCCGTAGCGGACGTTGATCTCCGGGTCGTAGAGGTCGTCTACCCGGAACCGGCTCCCTTCCGTGAAGGACGCGATGCCGAGGGCCGTGTCCGGGAGGAGCTGCATGAGCCCGATCGCGCCCGACGACGATTCTGCGTCCGCGTCGAACTTGCTCTCGCGATAGATCACCGCCGCCACGAGCGCGGGGTCGAGCTCGTACTGGCGCGCGTGGCCCCGGACGATGTGCTCGTAGTCGAGCGGATAGCGGAGCCTGGCGTACCACGAGGGCTGCGTCTCCTCGAAGTAGAGGAGCGTGGCCGCGAGCGCGCCGACCACCACGAGCCCGGCGACGAGGACTCTCATGACGCGAGCGCGGCGACGACGCCGGCCACGAACTCGTCGAGCTCGGCGCGCGTCCCGTCGTTCACGTAGACGAAGTCGGCGCGCTTCGCCTTCTCCTCGTCGCTCAGGAAGCGCCGCTCGCGGTCCCGCATGGGCCCGAGGCGACGGGCGATGCGCACCTGGGGAGAGGCGGTGACGACCACGACCTTGTCGAAGCGGGACTCGCCGCCGACCTCGTAGAGGAGCGGCACCTCCGTGACGCAGACGGCGGGCGGCTCCAGCTGCTCGGCGAGCTCGTCGCGCCAGCGCAGGTAGCTCGCCACGACGCGCGGGTGGAGGAGCCCCTCGAGCCAGCGCAGCGCCTCGGGGTCGGAGAAGACGAGCCGACCCACCTTCCCGCGGTCGATCTGGCCGTCGGCGCCGAGCACGCCCTCCCCGAGCCGCCCGACGACCGCCTCCCGAACCTCGGGGTCCTCGCGCAGGAGCTCGTGGACGATGTCGTCGCTCGAGATGACGGCGGCGCCGTGGCGCGCAAAGGCGCGCAGAGTCTCGGACTTCCCGGCGCCGATCCCGCCCGTGACGGCGACCGCCACGGGGCGACGGTTACCGGTCGGCGTCGTCGTCGGGCTCGGCTGAAGCCTCGCCCTCGGGAGCCGCCTCGTCCTCGACGGCGGCCTCCTCCTGGGCGGCGGCGCCCTCGGTCTCGGTCGGGCCCGCCTCGGCGACCGGCTCCTCGCCCCACTCCTCGGTCGGCTCGTCGCCCGCCTGCGACGCGGCCTCGGCCTCCGGCGCAGCTTCGGCTGCCTCGGCCTCCGGAGCCTCCGGACTCTCAGGGGCAACCTCGACCGCTTCGGCCTCCGGGGCCTCCGGGGCCTCTTCGACCTCGACCGCCTCGGCGGCCGGAGCCTGCTCCGTGAAGACCTCCTCGGAGAGCCCGAGATCGGGCGCGGCCGCCTCGCCGATGCCCGGCCGCGTCGACTCGCCTTCCTCGACGCGCTTGAGGGAGAGCGAGAGGCGCCGGCGCTCGGCGTCCATCTCGATGATCTTCGCGCGCACGGTCTCGCCCTGCTGGACGATCTCGCGCGGGTTCTCGACGTGGTGCGTGGCGAGCTCGGAGATGTGGACGAGCCCCTCGACGCCGGGGACGACCTCGACGAACGCACCGAAGGTGACGACCTTCGTGACGCGCCCCTCGACGACGTCCCCCTGCTCGTACGTGTCGATGACCTGCTGCCACGGGTCGGACTGCGTCTGCTTGAGACCGAGCGAGATCCGCTGGCGGTCGCGGTCGATGTCGAGCACCTTGACGCGGACCTCCTGGCCGATCTCGAGCAGCTCGGACGGGTGGTTCACTTGGCTCCACGAGAGTTCGGAGATGTGGATGAGGCCGTCGATGCCCTCGAGATCCACGAACGCCCCGAAGTCGACGATGTTCGAGATCGTGCCCTCGACGACGTCGCCGGGCGAGAGCCGGTCGAGGATCGCCTGGCGCATCTCGCGCCGCTCCTCCTCCAGCACCGCGCGGCGCGAGAGGACGACGTTGTTGCGGCTGCGGTTCAGCTCGATGACCTTGCAGCGCAGCGTCTGGGACATGAACTCGTCGAGGTCCTGGACGCGCCGGATGTCCACGAGGGACGCCGGCAGGAAGCCGCGGACGCCGAGATCGAGGATGAGGCCGCCCTTCACGACCTCGATGACGATGCCCTCCACGGGCTCGCCGCTCTCGGCCGCGCCCTCGATCCGCTTCCAGGCCATCTCGAAGCGCGCGCGCTTCTTGGACAGGATGAGGCGCCCCTCGGCGTCCTCCTTCGTCATCACGAGGGCGTCGATCTGGTCGCCGAGGTTGACCTCGTCGGCCGGGTTGACCGAGCGGCGGATGGAGAGCTCGGAGACGGGGATGACCCCCTCCGACTTGTAGCCGATGTCCACGAGGACCTCGTCCTTGTCCACGCGGACGACCTTGCCGCTCACGACCTCGCCCTCGTTGATGACGGGGAAGGTCGAGTCGTAGTCGGGGATCAGCTCGCCGTCGGGACCACGCGTCCAGACGTCGTCGTCAGTCTTCGGAATGTCTGCTTCGGTTGCGGTGTCGTTCGGGACCATGCGGGATCGCGCATTATAGCCAGGGTCTCGTGAAGGGCCGCGACCTCCTCATCCTGCTGGCAGTCGTCCTCGTCGGAGGCTTCGCCGTGGCCGACGCGCTGCGGAGCGGAGATGGGGCCGATCGGGCCGCGGAGCGGCAGACCACGCCGAATCCCACGACGACGACCTCCGTGGTCGAGCCGCCGGACGAGGACCTGGGCCAGGCCCGTTTTCCGCAGGTCAACGGAGCCGGCGGGGCGCTCGTGATCACCGAGACGGGCTCCTGCGCGGTGCGGGAGTTCGACCTGCCGACCGGCCTCGAGTTCAGGAACGTCGTCGCCCGCTCGACCTGCCAGGTGTGGGCGGCGCCCGTCACGGCCAAGGTCGCGGTCGGGATCGGCGAGCCGGTCGGCGACGCGGTGCCCTTCCGCTTCATCGACCTCTCGCGGCCCGGCCGCGACCTCGGCACGTCGGAGGCCTGGTTCGGCTTCCTCGTCTGGAGCGAGGACGGGCAGCGCGCGGCGTGGTGCAACCGCCGCCGCGTCGGGATCGACCTCGACGTCGGCCACGGCCGGCGGCTCCTGCCGGAGTGCCCCGCGGCGTTCACGCCGGAGCACGAGGTCGCCTTCGCAAGCGAATCCGACCTCGTCGTCGCCGGCCGTACCGTCCTGACCGCCTCGGGCGGCATCACCAACGTCCACTACGCAACCGACGACTTGGGCTCCGTCGCCGTCATGGTCGAAGGGCGCCGGATCGAGCGCTACGTCGACGGCCGGCTCACGGACGCGCTGGACCTCCAGGACCGGTTCCAGGGCCGCCTCCCGGCGCTTTCACCGGACAACTGCTCGGCCGCGTTTCGCTTCGAGGACCGGATTCGAATCCTCGACGTCGGGTGCTCGCCGCTCGGGCCGGCTGGATCGCTGTTCCCCGGGCACGCCGCGGCGTGGTCGCCCGACGGCCGCTGGCTCGCGGTCGGCGGAGCGACCGAGCTCGCGTTCTACGACCTCGAGGGACGGGCAGATACCGTGACCTGGCCGGTCGGCGCCGTGGAGATCGAGTGGCGCCGCGGGTAGCCGTTAACCCTTCGCCTCGTCCCAGTCGTCGCCCACGCCGACGTCCACGGCCAGGGGCGGGTCGAGCGGGTAGGCGCCGCACAGCTCCGCGCGGACGAGGTCGCGGACCGCGGTCGTCTCCACCTCCGGAACCTCGAGCAGGAGCTCGTCGTGCACCTGGAGGACGAGGCGCGAGGCGCGTCCCTCCTCGCGCAGGCGCCGGTGGATGGCGACCATCGCCGCCTTGATGATGTCCGCCGCCGTGCCCTGCATGACCGAGTTGACGGCGAGGCGCTCGCCTAGCGAGCGCGTCTGGCGGTTGCGGGCCTTCAGCTCGGGGATCGGACGCCGGCGCCCGAAGAGGGTCGTGACGAAGCCGTCGCGCTCGGCCTGCTCGATCGTCCGCTGGATGAAGTCCTGGACGTGCGGGAAGCGCGCGAGGTACGTGTCGATGTACTCCTGCGCCTGCTCGCGCGGGATGTCGAGGTTCTCGGAGAGCCCGAACGACGAGATCCCGTAGATGATCCCGAAGTTCACCATCTTCGCGACGTTGCGCTCGTTCTTCGTGAGCTCCGACCGCTCCTTGCCCAGCACCTCGGCGGCGGTGGCGGCGTGGATGTCCTCGCCGGCCGCGAAGGACTCGCGGAGCTTCGGCTCGCCGGAGACGTGCGCGAGGATGCGCAGCTCGACCTGCGAGTAGTCGGCCGAGAGCAGGCGGAAGCCGGGCTCGGCGACGAAGGCGCTCCGGATCTCGCGGCCCAGCTCGGTGCGGATCGGGATGGCCTGGAGGTTCGGGCTCGAGGTCGAGAGCCGCCCCGTCGAGGCGACCGCCTGGTTGAAGTGCGTGTGCAGCCGGCCGTCCTCGCCGATCAGGCTCGGCAGCGGGCCGAGGTA
>JBOHAK010000129.1:0-2983 GCA_050697795.1 Gaiellaceae bacterium | reverse complement strand
CCGACGAGGCGCGGCGCGCCGCGGACGAGGCCGCCGCGACGCTCGAGCGGGCCGAGGACGAGCTCGCCGCCGCTCGGGCGACGTAGCCCGGGTTCGTGTCACCGGTGTCCTTCGACCTCGACCGCTTCCTGGAGGAGCTCGGCGCCTGGGCCGCCGTCTCCGCCACGGAGCCGGCCGTCGTCCGCTACGGCCCCCATCCCGCGCACGAGGCCGAGCTCCGGCTCCCCGAGGGCGACGGACCCCATCCGGTCGCCCTGCTCGTCCACGGCGGCTTCTGGCGGGCCCGCTTCGACCGCTCCACGCTCGCCGCCCTCGCCGTCGACCTAGCCCGCCGAGGCTTCGCGACCGTGAACGTCGAGTACCGGCGTGTCGGCGCGGACGGCGGGGTCCCGGCGACGCTCGAGGACGTCGAGGCAGCCGTCGACGCGCTTGCGCGCTGGGACGCACCCCTCGACCGCTCGCGCATCGTCGCGCTCGGGCACTCCGCCGGAGGGCACCTCGCGCTCTGGCTGGCGGGCACCGGGAAGGTGGCGGCGGCAGTGTCCCTCGCCGGGGTCTGCGACCTGGCGGCCGCCGCCGAGGACGGGCTCGGCCAGGGCGCCGCCGTCGAGTTGGCGGGCGGGCTTCCTGCGGAGCGACCGGAGGCCTACGCCCTCGCCGATCCGCTGCGGCGCCTGCCCACGGGTGTTCCGCAGCTCCTCGTGCACGGCGATGCCGACGACCGCGTGCCGATCGAGCAGTCGCGGCGCTACGCCCGCGCGGCCCGCTCGGCGGGCGATCGGTGCCTGCTGCTGGAGCTTCGCGGCGTCGGCCACTTCGAGCTGATCGACCCGCGCGGCGAGGCCTGGCCCGAGGTTGCGGAGCGGCTGCCGTCCCTGCGATGACTTCTCCGTCCGGCGGCGGTCTACACAAGACGTGAGGGACGAGATGCTCGGACTCGACGACCTACGGCGCTCGGTGGCCGGCGAGGTCCTGGGCCCCGCGGATGCCGGGTACGACGCAGCTCGCCGCTGCTTCAACGCGCTCGTCGACCGGCGCCCGGCCGTGGTCGTGCGCTGCTCCGGAACCGCGGACGTCGCGGCCGCCTTCGACTTCGCCCGCGCGCACGAGCTGCAGGTGGCCGTGCGCGGGGGAGGGCACAACCCCGCCGGGCACTGCGTCGTCGACGGCGGGCTCGTGATCGACCTCTCGGCGCTGCGGACGGTCGAGGTGGACGCCGACGCGCGGATCGCCCGCGCAGCCGGCGGCGCCACGTGGCTGGACTTCGACTCGGCGACGCAGGCGGTCGGCCTCGTCACGCCCGGAGGCGTGGTCGGGTCGACGGGCGTCGCGGGACTCACCTTCGGCGGCGGCATCGGCCACCTGACCGCGCAGCACGGGCTGACGTGCGACAACCTCGTCGGAGCGCAGCTCGTCACACCGGACGGCGCCGTCGTCCACGCCGGTCTCGACGGGCACGCGGACCTCCTCTGGGGGCTCCGGGGCGGAGGCGGCAACTTCGGCGTGGCGACGTGGCTGGAGTTCAGCCTGCATCCGCTCGACCGGGTCGTCGGCGGCCGGCTCGCCTTCGGCGGGAAGGGTCTCCGCGAGGCGCTGCGCCGTTTCCGAGACGTCGTGGCTGGCTCTCCGCGCGACCTCAGCTGCCAGGCCGTGCTCTGGATGGACGAGGCGCTCGAGCCGGCCCTCGTCGTCGCGCCCTGCTACACGGGCTCGCATGCGGATCCGGGCGAGCTGCGCTCGCTGCGGTCGGCGCCGGGGCTCGTCGACGACGGCGTGCGCTCGCACACGTTCGGCGACCAGCAGCGTGTGTTCGACTCGCCATACGGCGAGGACCGGCACTACTGGAAGGGTCACTTCGTGCGCGAGCTCCCGGACGAGCTGCTCGACGAGCTGCTCGGGCGCGTCGTCGCGCTCGGCCGGTCGCCCGGAGGCATCCTGATCGAGTCCCTGCACGGCGCCCCGAAGAGCGCCGACTCGACCGTCGGGGCCCTCGGCTTCCGCCAGGCAGCGTTCAACGTCAGCGCGATGGCGACCTGGCAGGACGCCGCCCTCGACGAGGAGTCCATCGCGTGGGCGCGAGACACCGCGGCCGCGCTCGAGCCGTGGTCGGTCAGCGGCGGCTACGTCAACTACATGCAGGCCGACGAGCCGATCGAGCGCGTGCGCGCCGCGTTCGGGGACGAGGCGTTCGAGCGCCTCCGAGCGCTGAAGCGACGGTACGACCCGGGGAACGTCCTGCGCCGCAACCAGAACATCCCGCCGGCCTAGCTCACGGTCTCTTCGGCGGGCTCGACCCGGAAGCTGAACATCATCCCGCTCTCGTGGTGCTCGGCGATGTGGCAGTGCGCCATCCACAGGCCCGGGTTGGTGACGTCGAGGAGGATGTCCACCGTCTCCCCGGTCCGCACCAGCACGGTGTCCTTCCACACGAGGTTGGGCTCGGCGACCCCGTCCCGGGCGAGCACGACGAAGCGGCCGGCCCCATGGACGTGGAACGGGTGGTGCATCGGGTGGTCGGAGTCCATCTCGTTGACGAGGCGGATCTTCACGCGGTCCCCGACGCGGAAGCGCCAGTCGATCGCCGCGTTCTCGGCTCCGGTCTCCCGGTCGATCAGCTTCCAGCGCATGTTGGCCGGCGTCGTCATCCGGTTGACGTCGACCATGTCGTCCTCCCACTCGATGCCGGAGGTCGCGTCGTCCGCGTCCGGGCCCGCATGGGGGTTGTGCTCGTGGTCGTGGCCGTCGCCGTGGTGGTGCTCGCCGTGGCCGTGGTGGTCGTGCTCCGCCGCCGTCTCTACGAGCGCCGTCGGGACGAGCTTCATGCCGCACTTCGGGCACCGGTCGGGCGTCGCGCTGACGACGTCGGGGTGCATCGGGCACACGTAGCTCGTCGGCGCGGCCGTGGCCAGGAGCTTCATCCCGCACTTGGGGCAGCTTCCGGGCTCCTCGCTCACGACCTCGGGATGCATGGGGCAGGCGTAGA
>JBOHAK010000128.1:0-1556 GCA_050697795.1 Gaiellaceae bacterium | reverse complement strand
GCGCGGCGGCTGCTTGACGCCGTCGCGCTGCGGGCGGTCCGGGCGCGGACGCGCGGCCTGGGTGTCGATCACGACGCGGCGCTTGCGGCGTCCTCCCGGCGCGCCGCCGCGCGGTCTCATGGGTCGTCTGTCAGCCACGGGGTGAGACTAGCCCTCCTCCAGGGATGCTGCCAAGCCCGAGGGGACGCTCACCGTGCGGCGCAGCGTCCGTGCGAAGGCCCGGCGGGACGCCGCGCGCTCGAAGCAGGACAGACGCGGGCAGGTGTACGCGCCCCGGCCGGGCAGGCTGCGCGCCGCGTCCAGCTCCAGGAGGCCCGCCGGCGCCGCGAAGCGCACGAGCTCCCGCTGCGGGGCCTTGCGGCCGCAGCCGACGCAGGTCCTCGTTGGCTCGGTCACGACGCAGGCTGCTCTTCCTCCCCCTCGGCGGCCGGCTCGGCGGCCTCTGCCTTCGCCTCCGCCTCGGCGGTCGGCTCGCCCTTTGCGCCCTCGCCCTCGGCGCTCTCGGCGCCCTCCTCCTCGGCCGGCTCCTCCACGCCGCCCACCGGAATCGCCTCGGAGGCGTCGAGCTGCTCGCCCGCCTCCTCGCGCGCCGCCAGCTCGCGGTGTGCGGGGATCCCGCAGTAGCGGGAGCCGGGGATGGACGTGTTCGGGCAGCGCTTGCCGGTGGTGAGCACCGCGGCGCAGCGGCCCGTGAACTCCTCGTCGGCCCCGCCCCCGAAGGCCGCCTCGGCCTCGGTGCGGGCGAACTCCGTGTCCGACACGATGTCCACCTTCCAGCCGGTCAGGCGCGCGGCCAGGCGGGCGTTCAAACCCTCCTTGCCGATGGCGAGCGAGAGCTGGTCGTCCGGGACGACCACGGTCGCCTCCATCGTCTCGTCGTCCACGAGCACCTCCCGCACGCGCGCCGGCGAGAGCGCCTTGGCGACGAAGCGGGCCGGCTCAGGGTTCCACGGGATGATGTCGATCTTCTCGCCGCGCAGCTCGGAGACGACCATGCGCACCCGCGAGCCGCGCGGGCCGACGCACGCGCCGACGGGATCGACGCCCTGGGCGTGCGACTCGACCGCGATCTTCGAGCGGTAGCCGGGCTCCCGTGCGACGCCGCGGATCTCGACCAACCCGTCTGCGATCTCCGGTACTTCGAGCTCGAAGAGTGTCTTGATCAGCTCGGGATCGCGCCGCGAGAGGATCACCTGGGGGCCCTTGGTTCCCGAGCGCACCTCCGTGATGACTGCCTTGATGCGGGAGCCCTGCTCGTAGCGCTCGCCGTCGACCTGCTCGGACCGCGGCAGCAGGGCCTCGACCTTCCCGAGGTCGACGAGGACGTTGTTGCGATCTCCCGCCTGCTGGACGATGCCCGTGACGACCTCGCCGACCCGGTCGATGTACTCGTCGTACATCATCGCGCGCTCTGCCTCGCGGATCCGCTGGAGGATCACCTGCTTCGCCGTCTGCGCGGCGATGCGCCCGAAGTCCTCGGGGGTCACGTCGGTGCGAACGATCTGGTCGGGCGGAACCTGCGCCCAGTCGAGGTCGAGGTCCTCGTCGGTAATCAG
>JBOHAK010000127.1:0-1721 GCA_050697795.1 Gaiellaceae bacterium | reverse complement strand
CTAGTCGCGCAGCTCGGCGGGGAGGCGGAAGAAGACGTCCTCGCGGGCGATCTCGACGTCCTCGCGCTCGTCGAAGCCGAACTCGGCCAGGCGGGCGACGACCCGCTCGACGAGCAGCTCGGGCGAGGAGGCGCCCGCCGTGAGTCCGACGGTCTCGTGCCCCGCGATCCAGGCCTCGTCGAGATCCGTCTCGTCGTCGATCAGATGCGCCTGCGCTCCTCGGCTCCGCGCCACCTCGACGAGCCGGTTCGCGTTCGAGCTCGTCCGCGAGCCGACGACGAGGACGAGCGTCGCCTCCTCGCAGATCTGCTTGACGGCGTCCTGCCGGTTCTGGGTCGCGTAGCAGATGTCGGCGGAGGGCGGGCCGACGAGGTCGGGCACGCGCTCGCGCAGCGCCTCGACGACGTCGGCGGTGTCGTCGAGGGAGAGCGTGGTCTGCGTGAGGTAGGCGAGGCTCGCGCCTTCCTCGAGCTCGAGCCGGCGCGCATCCTCTGCGGTCTCGACGAGAACGATCGAGTCGGGCGCCTCCCCCATCGTCCCCTCGACCTCGACGTGCCCTGCGTGGCCGACGAGCGCGATCTTGTGCCCACGCCCGGCATAGCGGCGCGCCTCGGCGTGCACCTTGGAGACGAGCGGGCACACCGCGTCGACGATCTGCAGGCCTCGCTCCGCGCACTTCTCGTAGACATGCGGCGCGACGCCGTGGGCGGAGAGGACGACGAGCGCGCCCTCCGGCACGTCGTCCTCCGAGTCCACGAAGACGGCGCCGCGGGCCTCGAGGTCGCGCACGACGTGGACGTTGTGGACGATCTCGTGGCGGACATAAACCGGCGGGCCGTGCCGCTCGAGGAGCCGCTCGACGATGTCGATGGCGCGCACGACGCCGGCGCAGAAGCTGCGCGGGCTCGCCACGAGGACGCGTCTAGCCATGGGCGCTCTCCACGGCTAGAACGGTAGCGGCGTGGCGCAGCGAGGCGAGCGCCCGTCCGGCCGCGCGTGCCGTGCGAATCGTCGCCGCCGGCTCGGAGACGAGAGCGCGCGCAACCACGCCCCAGTCCGTGGCGCCGTCCGGCGTCGCCCCCCGCGCCAGGAGGCCCACCGGTCGCTCGGGCGTATCGGAGACGGCGCGGACGACCCCGGCCAGCCGGCCGGTCGCCGCGAGCGCGGCGCTCTCGGTATCCACTGCGACGGCGCCGGTACGCTCCGCGAGCTCGCACCGCTCGACCGGGTCGTCGACGATGCGTCCCGCGTCGCAGACGACGGCGGTCAGCGCGCCCGGGACGCGCAGCGGCTCGTCCTCCCAGAGGACGGTGCCGTCCGCGTCGACCACGCGCCGGGCGGTCAGGAGCGTTCCGGGCAGGAGCCCGGGAACGAGCGCGCCGCCGAGGCCGAACGAGACGAGCCGCCCCTCCGGCAGACCGAAGCGCGCGCCGAGCCCCACACACTCCGCCACAGCACCGGCCCGGCGCGCGGCCCGCTCTTCGACGTGGAGGGCGCAGGCAAGCGTCATCGACGATCCCTCCGCCGAAAGTGCGTCAGCAGTTTCGGCAGTTAACGGAGAGTCCAGGCCAGGCTGCGAACCGTCTCCTTGACGCTCTCCGTGGTCGCGATCGTCGCGGCCGGCTCGAAGCCGGAGTGGATGCCGCAGTGCTCGCAGCGGTGGTCGTTGCCGGGCCCGTAGCGCTCCCACTCGATGCCGTTCACGAGCGCCTCGTACGTGG
>JBOHAK010000126.1:0-4186 GCA_050697795.1 Gaiellaceae bacterium | reverse complement strand
AGAGCGAGCTCGAGCTCACGCTCGAGCAGCTCTTCCTCGAGTTCGACGAGACGCCGCTCGCGGCCGCGTCTATCGGCCAGGTGCACCGGGCCGTGCTCCCGAACGGCAAGAAGGTCGTCGTCAAGGTCCAGCGCCCCAGCGCGCCCCGGCAGATCGAGGCTGACCTCGAGCTCATGTACCAGCTCGCCCGTCTCGCGCGCGAGCGCGTGCGCGCGCTCGAGTTCATCGACACGGTCGCGGTGGTCGACGAGTTCGCCAGGTCGATCCGCGAGGAGCTCGACTACCGGAGCGAGGCGCGCAACGCCGAGCAGTTCCACCGCAACTTCGCCGGCAACGCGCACGTCCGCGTCCCGCGCGTCTTCTGGAGCTACTCGCGCTCCCGCGTGCTCACGCTCGAGAGGCTCGAGGGGATCCACGTCCGGGACGTCGACCTCGCCACGTACACGCTCGAGGACCGCCGCCGGCTCGCGTACCGGATCGCGGAGGCCTGGATGGCCATGATCTTCCGGCACGGCTTCTTCCACGGCGACCCGCACCCGTCCAACATCATGGTGCTCGAGCAGAGCGACCAGATCGGGCTCATCGACTTCGGCACCGCGGGCCAGCTCGCACCCGACGACTCCTCCAAGCTGACCGGGCTCTTCATCGACGCCGTGAACCAGAACATCGAGGCGCTGCCGCGCAGGCTCGCCTCCCTGGGCGTCCGCTATCCCAAGGACAAGGAGGAGGAGTTCGTCGCGGAGCTGCGCGACATCTACTACCGCTACTACGGCGCGCGGCTCGCGGAGATCGATCCGATGGCCGTCATCCGGGAGGTCTTCGCGCTCATCTACCGCATGCACCTCACCTTGCCGACGCGGTTCATCCTCCTCGACCGCGCGATCGCGACGCTCGGGTCGGTCGGCATGGAGCTCTACCCCGACTTCAACGTCTTCGAGGTGGCGAAGCCGTACGCCCGCGAGCTCATGATCGAGCGCTTCACGCCGCAGCGCATCGCGGCGCGGACGCACCAGGAGCTCCGCAACTACGCGAGCATCATGCGCGACGTCCCGTACCAGCTGCACGACATCCTCCAGGAGGTCCGCGACGGGCAAATCGAGGTCGGCTTCCGCCACCAGGGCCTCGAGGACCTGATCGGCCGCATGGACACGGCCTTCAACCGCATCGGGATCGCGACCGTCGCCGTGGGCGGCGCCGTCACCTCGGGAATCCTCGCCGCGACCGTGGAGGGCGGCCCGCAGATCTGGGGGATCCACTTCCTGGCCGTCATCGGCCTCTCGCTCTCCACCATCCTCAGCATCTGGCTCGTGTGGGGAGTGCTCCGCTCCGGGCGGCTGTGACCGACGCCGCGCTCGCCGGGCTGCTCGAGCGCGCCGTTCGCCTGGCGGTCGAGAACGCGGAGGCGGGAGGGCACCCGTTCGGCGCCCTCGTCGCGCGCGACGGCGAGGTGCTCGGCACCGGGGTCAACGCCGCGCTTCGCGACCGGGATCCGACGGCGCACGCCGAGACGGCCGCGCTGCGCGACGCGTGCCGGCGCCTCGGCACGCTCGACCTGAGCGGGGCGACTGTCGTGTCCAGCGCCGAGCCGTGTCCCATGTGCCGCGCCGCGGCGCTGCTGGCCGGCGTCACGCGCATCGTCTACGCGGCGCCGAAGGAGGCTGCCGCGGCTGCGGGCTTCGTGCTCCCACCCGGCCTCGCCGAGCTGGACGCCGTCTGGCGCGGCCTCGCGCCCGGGCTCGTCGAGCACGTCCCGACCCCGGGCGCCGAGGAGCCGTTCGCGCGCTTCTCCCAGGCTCCTGGCAGGGTGGAGCCCGCGCCGCCGGAGAGCCCGGTGCGTGAGCTCCGGCTCGCGGTCACGGTGCCGGAGTACGAGCGGGCGCTCGCGTTCTACCGGGATGTCCTCGGCCTGCCGGTCGTCGAGGCGTGGGACGAGCCAGAGGGGAGCGGGGCGGTCCTCGCAGCCGGCCGCGCCACGCTCGAGCTGCTCTCAACGGCGCAGGCCGAGCTGATCGACCGCGTGGAGGTGGGGGAGCGCGTGGCGGGCCCGATCCGGGTCGCGCTCGAGGTCGCGGACTCGGCGCGGGCCGCCGAGGAGCTCGTCGCCGGCGGGGCGGAGGCGCTCAGCGAGCCGGTCGTGACGCCGTGGCGCCACCGCAACGTCCGCCTCGATGCTCCCGGCGGCCTGCAGCTCACGCTCTTCACCGTGCTCGACGAGACGTCGTAGCCGCGGCAGGAGCAGCCGGGCACGCGGAGAACGGAGGCGCATGGGCCTCCTCCTCCGCTGGCGCCGCCGCAGGATCCTCCGGGCCTGGCGGCGCGGGACAACCGACTACGCCCAGGCCCGCTGGCGCTACGAGCGCCTGGCCCGCGGACTCTAGCGGCCGCGCGCGTACCAGATCGTGCCCGGCCCGGCGTAGCTGGGACCTTCGCCCCAGAGCGCGTGCGTGTGGCCGCCGCCGTCCACGTCCAGCTCGAAGTAGTCGCCGTACGGCTCGGCGTAGCCGTCCAGGGGCGCGGCGAGCTTGAAGTCGTAGTCCGCGACGAACTGCGACAGCTGTTCCTCGGCCGACCAGGTCCGCCCGCCGTTCGTCGAGGAGCGGTAGTACGTGTTCCAGCGGGCGGCCGGGTCGTCCCCACCGGAGTCGAAGCCGTTGCGGTCGTCCTGCCAGGCGATCCGGACGTCGCCGTCGCCACGCGCCACGATCGCGGGGAAGAGATTGTTCGCGCCGCTCGGCGCGGCCGAGACGTCCTGCCGTGCGCTCCAGGTCCGGCCGCCGTCTTCCGAGCTGCGGAAGTACATGCGGTTGAGACCGTACTTCGAGTCGCTCGCGTCGTAGAGGACGTAGACGCGGTCCTTCGCGTCGACGGCGACCGTCATCTGCGCGCCCCAGTAGGCCCAGCCGCCGCAGCCGCACGGGGGAGGTGCCCCGGAGACGTCCACGCGCGACGTCATCCACGTCTCGCCGCCGTCCGAGCTCTTCGTGACGTAGAGGTTCACCGGCCCGGAGGGCTTCCCGTTCTGAAGGTAGCCGGCCCACGAGAAGTACGCGTTGCCCTGCGAGTCGATCGCTCCGCCCGCGGGAAGCGACCAGCCGAACGTCGAGTTGGTGTTGTGCACGATTCTCCGGAACGCCCACGTCCGCCCGCCGTCGTGCGAGACGGACGCGTAGATCTTCTGCACGGCGTTGTAGACCAGGTAGACGTCCTGGCCGCGCACGGCGAGGATGTCCTTGTCGGTGCCCCGCTCGAGCGGCTCGACCAGCATCGTGCGCCACGTCTGCCCGAAGTCGTCCGACCGTGCGACGTGCATGCTCGATTTTTCGCCCTGCATGAAGCCGGTGTAGACCGTCCTCCCGCCCACCGGGTCGACGACGATCTGCGGGTCGTCCTGGCGGACCGTCGCGTCAGGGAGGAGCGGGCGCGGCGCCGACCATGAGCGGCCGCCGTCCGAGGAGACCTGGAGCTCAATGTGCGGCTCCGGGCAGTCGGGACAGCTGGGGTCGAAGCCGTAGTGGTTCCAGAAGGCGTACACGTGGCCGAACCGGTCGGCGGCGATCGCGGGCTCCCAGTCGTCCCCCGCTTCGAAGCCGAGACGCACCGGGAACGAGAACGAGGTGGGCGGAGCCGCGGGCGCGGCCGCGGCCGCGAGCATCAGTGTGGCGAGCGCCGCCAGGAGGACCCGGGGAAGCGTGCGCACGGCCGGATCATCCCAGTCGGCCGACCCCGCGGCAAGGGTGGACGCCTGTGCGCGACCGTGCGCGCCACCCGTCACGCTTTCGCGCGAAAGGACATCTGTCCGCGCCGCCGACGCGCTGGTAGCTTCGCCGTCATGGGGGAAGCGGTGCTGTTGGTCGAGCACGAGGAGCCGACGCGGCGGTTCCTCTCCCAGCAGCTCGCCGACGACGGCTTCGAGGTCCTGGCCGCCGAGTGCGGGGCGCCGGCGCTCGAGCTCGTCGAGGCGGAGCGGCCCGACCTCGTCCTCCTCGACACGGTGCTCCCGGACGTGTCGGGCTTCGACCTGTGCAGCCGACTGCGGGCGGGCGAGCCCGGCCGGGTCTGGAACCGCGACGTGCCCGTGATCATCGTGAGCGCGCGCAGCGATCCGGTCGACCGTGTGCGCGGCTTCGCCCGCGGGGCGGACGACTACGTGGTCAAACCGTTCGTCTACGAGGAGCTGGTGGCGCGC
>JBOHAK010000125.1:0-4763 GCA_050697795.1 Gaiellaceae bacterium | reverse complement strand
CCTTTCGCTAGTCGGGGCGGTCGGCGAGCGTCACGGTCACCGTGCGCGTCTCGCCGTCGCCGACGACGGTGAGCTCGACCTCGTCGCCGGGCGCGTGCTCGGCGACGAGTGACTGGAGCTGCTCGGCCGTCTCGACTGCCTCCCCGTCGACCGCGGCGATCACGTCTCCGCCGGTCGGGTACGGCACGCCGTCGACGGGCCGGGAGCCGGTGGCCGGGCGGAGGTCGGCCTCCGCAGCCGGGGATCCGTCGCGCACGTTGGTGACCGCCACCCCGGCGGCCTCGCCGAGCTCCTCGGCGACGTCGGCGGGGACGGTCTGGATGCCCACGCCTAGGAAGGCGTGCTCCACGGCGCCGTTCTCGATGATGTCGGTGACGACGGAGCGGACGGTGTTGGACGGGACCGCGAAGCCGATGCCGACGTTGCCGCCGCTCTCGGACTCGATCTGCGAGTTGACGCCGACGACCCGCGCGCTCGAGTCGAGGAGGGGGCCGCCGGAGTTTCCGTGGTTGATGGCGGCGTCGGTCTGGATCGCGCTTTCGATCGCGAAGCCGTCGGGGGCCGTGATGCGCCGGTCGAGGGCGCTCACGATCCCGCTCGTGACCGTCGCGTCGAGCCCGAACGGGCTGCCGATCGCGACGACCTCCTCGCCGACCGCGAGGGCGTCGGAGTCGCCCAGCTCCAGCGGCTCGAGCTCGTCGGCCGGGGCGTCGATCTGGAGCACCGCGAGGTCGGTCGACGGGTCGCTGCCGAGCAAGCGGGCGTCGTAGGTGGAGCCGTCGGCGAGCTTGACCTCGATCGAGTCCGCGCCGTCGACGACGTGGTGGTTGGTGACGATCCGGCCCTCGTCGTCGTAGACGAAGCCGGAGCCCTGGGCGCGGGTCGGCGCCTCCTGCTGGTCGAAGGGCGACGGGATCCCGCTGGAGCCGGAACCGGCGACCGTGATCTCGACGACGCCGTCGGCGACGGCGCGGTAGACCTCGCTGACGCTCAGGTCACCGTCCGCGGCAGCGGGCGTCGCGTCGGCCGGGGTATCGCTCGTCTGGACGACCGTGGTCGTCGCCGTCGTCTCGCCGGCGAGCCCGGAGGTCGCCAGGGCGCCGACGCCTCCTCCCACGAGGGCCGCGGCCGCGATCGCGGCTCCCGCCGCGACCGTGCGGCGGCTGGGGGGACGGCGCGGCCGAGGGTCGGCGGCGGGAAGCTGCGCGGTTTCTGGTTCGGGTGTGTCTGGTGTGGTAGGCATGCCGCCATGCCAGCAGCGGTCCCTAAGACGCGCCTGAGACACGGCTAAGAAACGGCTAAGAAGGCGCGCTTCTTAGGCTTCGTTCAGGAACGAGCCGCACAATGGGGGCATGACGATCATGGTCGTCGATGACGAGGCCCCCGTCCGCGAAGCCCTTCGCCGCGCGCTGCGGCTCGAGGGCTACGACGTCGCGCTTGCCGCCGACGGCGACGAGGCGCTCCGTCGGCTCGCGGAGGGCCCGCAGCCGGACGCGCTCCTGCTCGACGTCCTTATGCCGGGCGTCGACGGGCTGGAGGTGTGCCGGCGGCTCCGCCGCTCGGGAAGCCGCTTGCCGGTGCTCATGCTCACGGCGCGGGCCGAGGTCTCGGATCGAGTCTCCGGCCTTGACGCGGGCGCGGACGACTACCTCGCCAAGCCGTTCGCCCTCCAGGAACTGTTCGCGCGCGTCCGCGCGCTCCTGCGCCGCAGTGGAGCCGGGGAGGCCGACGCGCTCCGCTTCGCCGACCTCGAGCTCGACCCGAGCACGCGCGAGGTGCGCCGGGGCGGCGAGGACATCGAGCTGACGCGGACGGAGTTCTCGCTCCTCGAGCTCCTCCTGCGCAACCCCCGCCAGGTGCTCACGCGCTCGCTCATCTTCGAGCGGGTCTGGGGCTACGACTTCGGGACGGGCTCGAACTCGCTCGACGTCTACATCGGCTACCTGCGCCGGAAGACCGAGACCGGCGGCCGGCCGCGCCTCATCCACACCGTGCGCGGCGTGGGTTACGCCCTCCGCGAGCCATGAGCTTCCGCGCGCGGCTGACGCTGGTCGCGGCGGTCGCGGTCGCGGTCGCCGTCGCCATCGCCTCGGTCGTGGTCTACCTCGCCGTCCGCAGCGAGCTCCGCGGCCAGGTGGACGACGCGCTCGACCAGCGGGCCGAGACCATCTCGCAGATCCCGATCGAGATCGTCCAGACGCGACCCGGCCAGTTCTTCCTTCGCATCCCCGCGCCGGCTCTGGGAGGGCCCGGCGGCTACGTGCAGGTCGTCACGCGCGACGGCGGCACGCTGCGGCCGGCGGGGGAGGAGCTTGCGCTCCCGGTGGACGACCGCACGCGCGAGCTGGCGGCCGGGGGAGCGGACGCCTACTACAGCGACGCCGAGGTGGCCGGCACCCACGTCCGCATCCTCACGGTGCCGCTCGCTCCCGGGTACGCGGTGCAGATCTCCCGTCCGCTCACGGAGGTCGACGAGTCCCTCGGCCGCCTCCGCACGATCCTCCTCCTGGTGGCGCTGGGCGGGGTCGCGCTCGCGGCCGCGCTCGGCCTCGTCGTGGCGCGCACGGCGCTTGCTCCCGTCAGGCGGCTCACCGAGGCCACCGAGGAGGTGACCGAGACCCGCGACCTCTCGCGCCGCATGGACGACGAGGGGAGCGACGAGGTCGGGCGGCTCGCGGCCAGCTTCAACACGATGCTCGCCGCGCTCGAGGAGTCGGCGCACATGCAGCGGCGTTTCGTCGCCGACGCCTCCCACGAGCTGCGCACCCCGCTCACGAGCCTGCGGACGAACATCGAGGTGCTGGCGCGCGCCGACGACATGCCGCGCGGGGAACGCGAGCGCCTGCTCGCCGACGTCGTCGAGCAGCTCGCCGAGATGAGCGAGCTCGTGGCCGAGCTCGTCGCGCTCGACCGCGCCGAGGTGCCGGCGAACGGGCCGGAGGACGTCAGGCTCGACCTCGTCGCGAGCGGGGCGATCGAGCGCGTCCGCAGGCAGCGGGCAGGGATCACCTTCGCGCCGGACCTCGAGGAGTCCGTCGTCCGCGGGGTGCCGGCGTCGATCGAGCGTGCGATCGGCAACCTGCTCGACAACGCCGTGAAGTGGAGCCCGCCCGACGGCCGCGTGGAGGTCGCCGTCCGCGACGGTGAGGTGATCGTCAGGGATCACGGACCGGGCATCGCCGAGTCCGACCTCCCGTACGTCTTCGACCGTTTCTACCGGGCTCCCTCGGCGCGCGGCCGACCCGGCTCCGGTCTCGGGCTCGCGATCGTCCGGCGCGTGGCCGAGGCGCACGGCGGCTCCGTGGCCGCCGAGCGCGCCACGGGAGGGGGCACCCGCGTCCGGCTGGCTTTTCCGGGCCCGGCCGGCCCGAGCGGGAACGGCAGTCCCTAGCCCCGGCGGGGGATGCCCGGCTCCCCCGATCTGTTGATTTTTCGTAAGTAGCCGCATGTTTCGGCCGTGGGCGGCGTCTGTGCTCTCGGAACCACGCTCCCAGCGACTGACCCCGACCACGGAGGCCGACCCGCATGAGACTTGGACTGAAGCTCTTCCTCGCCACTGCGCTCGCGGCCGTGCTCGTCGTGCCGGCGGCAGGCGCCAAGCCGGGCAACGGCAACGGCGGTGGCGGCGGCGGTGGCGGCGGCAAGCCCGCCTGGGCAGGCGGCGGTGGCAACGGCGGCGCTGCCAAGGCCGCCAAGGGCAAGCCCGCCTGGGCCGGTCAGGGCAAGGCGAAGGGCCAGGCGAAGAAGGCCGAGCAGGCCCAGCGCAAGCTCGAGCGCCGCGCCGCGGCGGCCGAGGCCGACGAGCCGGCGGAGGGCGAGGAGCTGGAAGGGCCGCTCAAGGACAACCCCGCCTTCACCTGCAAGTTCGAGCGCGACATGATGGGCGCCGAAGCGTTCGCCGACGAGTACGGCACGAACGAGAACCAGGCCAACGCCTTCGGCAAGTGCGTCTCCGAGGAGGCCCATGCGCGCGACGGCGCCGAGGGCGTCGACGAGGAGTCGGCCGAGGCTCCCGCCGCCTGCGAGCCCACCGGCGAGGAGCCGGTCGAGGGCGAGGACCCGGTCGAAGGCGAGGAGCCTGTCGAGGGCGAGGAGCCCGTCGAGGATCCGGACGCCCCGGCCGAGGGCGAGTGCCCCGAGGACGAGGACACCGACTCCGGCGACGAGGTCGAGGACGACTCCGACGGCGACACGGACGAGGGTTCCGAGGAGGGTGTCGAGGAGGACGAAGGCTCGTCCACCGAGGAGATCCTCGCCGCGCTACGCCTTTTGCTCTGATCCCCGGGAGAACGCGGAACACCGAGAGGGGCGCCCGGCGCCCCTCTCGCGTTTTCGCCGTTCTCGCGCTATAGTGGGCCCACGAAGCGGTTCCCGCACGCGTCGCGTTGCGCGGGGACCGCTGCTCGTGCTACATTTATCGGTCGCGCCGCCGTACTGCAGATTCTGCTCATTTCTTGTCGTTAGACCCTGCCTAGAGGGAGGTCGCCGTCCTTGGCCACCAAGGTCGCAGCGCGCCCTGCGCGCAAGAGCTTTTCCAGGTTGAAGCACGTTCTCGACCTGCCCAACCTGATCGACATCCAGAAGGCCTCGTTCCACTGGTTCCTGGCGGAGGGGCTGCGGGAGACGATCGACGACATCTCGCCGATCGAGGACTACACCGGCACGCTGGCCGTGGAGTTCGCCGACTACGAGTTCGGCGAGCCGCCCGTGCCGATCAAGGAATGCCGTGAGAAGGACCTGACGTACCAGGTCCCGCTCTCGAT
>JBOHAK010000124.1:0-7833 GCA_050697795.1 Gaiellaceae bacterium | reverse complement strand
GGCGGCGCGAGAACGCTCGTGCCGTGAAACACAAGGTCGCTCGCGGGCACCGCGGGAGGCCTTGCGGTCTCGGCCTGCGTCCGCGAGGCGGCGGAGTACCGGACGTCGGCGCTCTCGTCTAGCCGCTCACTCGTTCGAGGCTCCGCGGGATCGGCGTCCCCGCCGACAGCACCAGCATGGTCTTTGCCGCACTCACGGAGTACGCCTGGCTCGTCATCCCGCTCGCCATCGGTCTGGTCTGCTACCAGCAGGCCGATCGGAAGGGCCGCAACCCCTGGGTTTGGGGAGTCGTCGGCTTCCTTCTCCCGCTGATCGGGCTGATCGCCGTCCTGGTCCTTCGCCCGACCGCCGAAGCAGAAGTCAGCTAGGCCGCTATCAGAGGGGCTCCACGCGGCCGTTGCCGCTCGCGCGGTTCCTGATCTCGCGCTCGCGCTCGACCGCCTCCGCCGCCTGGTTCAGCATCGGCGCGAGCTTGACGACCCGCTCGCGCTCCGAGCGGATCTCGAGGAGGCCCTGCTTGATCTCCGGCCCGAAGTCGATGCGGGACGCGATCTGGTAGGCGATCGAGTCGGCGTCGAAGTCGAGGTCGTCGAGCTCCGCGTCGGCGGCCTGCACGACGCGGGTGTAGGCGACGAGGCACTCCTCGACCTCCTCCTCCGACGGCGAGTCGGTCTCGTCGGGCAGCTCCTCGACCTCGGCCGTCTTGAACGAGCGGCCCTCGGTGAGCTCGACGAGCTGGACGCGCTCGCGCGCCTCGACGACGACGTTCAGGCGCCCGTCCGGGAACTGGTCGATCACCTCGACGACGGCGCAGCGCGTACCCACGTCACGCATGCCCTCCTCGTCCTCGAGGACGAGTCCGAAGTCGTCGCCCGAGTCGAGGCACGCGCCGATCAGCTCCCGGTAGCGGGGCTCGAAAATGTGCAGCGGCGCCTGCTCGCCGGGGACGAGCACGAGGTTCAGGGGGAAGAGGCCGATCTCCACCGGGAGCTACAGGTTAAGGTTTCCGCGTGGCCAGCGACCTGACCAGGCCGGCGCTCGCGGGGCTCGTCCCCTACGAGCCGGGGAAGCCGGTCGAGGAGGTCCAGCGCGAGCTCGGGCTCGAGCGGGTCGTGAAGCTCGCCTCCAACGAGGGACAGTTCGGGCCGTTCCCGGCGGCGCTCGCGGCGCTCGAGCGCGGGCTTCCGGAGCTGAACCGCTACCCGGACGGCGGCGCCTACCGGCTCGTCGCCGCCCTGGCGGAGAAGCACGGCGTCGAGCCGGCGAACGTCGCCGTCGCCGGCGGCGCCGACGCGATCATCAACTACCTCTCGATGGCGCTCCTCGACCCGGGCGACGAGGTCGTGTCCGGCTGGCCGTCGTTCCCGAGCTACGTCCTCGACGCGACGAAGATGGGCGCGACGGCGATGTGCGTGCCGCTGACCGACCACCGCTACGACGTCGAGCGCATCCTGGCCGCGGTCACGGAGCGCACGAAGATCGCCTACCTCTGCAACCCGAACAACCCGACGGGGACGATGATCTCCCGCGCCGAGGTCGACGCCTTCCTGGCCGCCGTCCCGGACCATGTCCTCACCGTCCTCGACGAGGCCTACCACGAGTACATCGAGGAGCCCGACTACCCCGACGGGATCGAGGAGCACTTCAAGGCGGGGCGCCCGGTGCTCGTCCTGCGCACGTTCTCGAAGATCTACGGCCTCGCCGGCCTGCGCGTGGGCTACGGGATCGGCCCGGCGGAAGTTGTGGACGCGATCAAAAAGGTGCGGAACGCCTTCGAGGTCACGCAGCCGGCGCAGGACGCCGCGGTGGCGAGCCTGGGGGACTCCGAGGAGGTCGCGCGGCGGCGGCGGCAGAACGCCGAGGCGCGCGCCAGGCTCGTCGAGGCCTGCGAGGAGCTCGGCCTGCACGTGGCGACGCCGGCCGTCGCCAACTTCGTCTACGCGGAGGTCGGCGACGACTCCCGCCCCGCCTTCGAGGCGCTCCTGCGCGAGGGCGTCATCGTGCGCCCGCTCGCCGGCTTCGGCGCACCGGGCGCGATCCGCGTGACGGTCGGCACGCCCGAGGAGACCGACCTCTTCGCGCAGGCGTTCCGGCGCGTCTCGGTCGCGTCGCGCTAGGCATGGCGCGAACCTGGACGCTCGAGGCCCTCGTCGAGGGCATCCGCGGCGGCGACCGGCGCGCCCTCGCGCGCGCGATCACGCTCGTGGAGAGCTCCGATCCGCTCGCCTACGAGCTGATCCGGCAGCTGTACCCCGAGACCGGCCGTGCGTACGTCGTCGGCGTGACCGGCCCGCCCGGGGTCGGCAAGTCGACCCTCATCGCCGCCCTCGTCCGCCACGTGCGCGAGCGGGAGCAGACGGTCGGCGTCATCTCGGTCGACCCCTCGAGTCCGTTCACGAAGGGCGCCCTGCTCGGCGACCGCATCCGCCTGGCCGACCATTTCCTCGACCCCGGCGTCTTCATCCGCTCGATGGGCACGCGCGGCCACCTGGGCGGACTGGCCGAGGCGACGCTCCAGGCGGCGCTCGTGCTCGACGCGGCCGGCAAGGACCTCCTCTTCCTGGAGACCGTCGGCGCCGGCCAGAGCGAGGTCGAGGTGATCGGCATCGCCGACACCGTCCTCCTCGTCCTCATGCCGGGATCGGGCGACTCGATCCAGGCGCTGAAGGCCGGGATCATGGAGATCCCCGACGTCATCGCCGTGAACAAGCGCGACCACCCCGCCGCGAAGACGATGGTGAGCGAGGTGCGCTCGATCCTCGCGCTCGACACGGAGCGCGACTGGCGCCCGCCGATCGTCCTCACGGAGGCGGTGCGCGGCGAGGGCGTCGAGGAGCTCTGGGGCGAGGTCGAGGCGCACCGCGCGCACCTGGAGGAGACCGGGACCCTCGCGGAGCGGCGCGCGCGCAACCTCGCCGGCGAGGTGTTTGCCGTGGCGAGCGCGCGGGCGAAGACCCACCTCCAGGAGGCGGTGGCGGAGGACGACGAGCTCCGCCGGCTGCTCGGCGAGGTGCAGCGGCGCGAGCTCGACCCCCTGACGGCCGTCCGTGAGATCATGGAGACGGTCTTCCGGCTGCGGGATGACGACGGCGACCGGCCCGACACTCGCTGAGATCCGCGAGGCGCAGCGCCGCCTCGACGGCGTCGCGCGCGTGACGCCGGTCTTCTCGTCCGAGACGGTGGGGCGCCTGTGCGGCCGGCCGGTGTGGCTGAAGGCGGAGAACCTCCAGCGCACGGGCTCCTTCAAGATCCGCGGCGCCTTCAACCGGATCGCGACGCTCTCGGAGCCGGAGCGCGCGGCGGGCGTCGTGACGGCCAGCGCCGGCAACCACGGCCAGGCGGTTGCCTGGGCGGCGCGCGAGGCGGGCGTGCGGGCCACGGTGTTCATGCCCGAGGATGCGCCCACGGCGAAGCTGGAGGCGACGAAGAGCTACGGCGCCGAGGTCGTTCTCACGGGGTCCGGCTTCGACGACGCGGCCGCCGCAGTCGAGGAGCGGGTGGAGGCGGGGGAGACGCTCGTCCATGCCTTCGAGGACGAGCGCGTGATCGCGGGACAGGGCACCCTCGGGCTCGAGCTCGCCGAGCAGCTCGGCCCGGAGGTCGACACGCTCGTCGTCCCGGTCGGTGGCGGCGGGCTCGCGGCCGGCATCGCGCTGGCCCTCGAGGAGCTGCGCCCCGGCCTCCGCATCGTCGGCGTCCAGGCGGCCGCCTGCGCGCCCTTCGCGGGCGCGAAGCCGACGGGCGCAACGATCGCGGACGGGATCGCCGTGAAGCAGCCGGGCGAGCTCACGAGCGCGCTCATCGCCGACCGCCTCGACGGGATCGTGACCGTGACGGATGCCGAGATCGCGGGCGCGATCCTGCTCGTCAGCGAGCGCTGCAAGCTCACGGTCGAGGGCGCCGGGGCAGCGTCGCTGGCTGCCCTCCTCGGGCGCAAGGTCGAGGGCGAGGGGCCGGCCTGCGCGCTCCTCTCTGGCGGGAACATCGACGCGAGCTCGCTGATCGAGGTGCTGCGCCACGGGCTCACCCGCGCCGGCCGCTACGTCGTGATCCGCACCCGCGTGGACGACCGGCCCGGCAATCTCGCCCGCCTGGTCGCCCTCGTCGCCGAGGCGCGCGCGAACGTGCTCGGCGTCGACCACCACCGCGAAGGGATGGACCTCCCGGTCACCGGCACGGAGATCGAGCTCACCCTCGCCATGCGCGACGAGGAGCATTGCGCCGAGCTCCTCGGCCGGCTGAACGAGGAGGGCTACCCGGTCGAGCGGCTGCGCTAGGTCTCGAGCTCGAGCCCCTCGTGGGCGAGCTCGACGCTCTCGATCGCGACCTCGTTGCCGCCCGCGTGCAGGCTCGGCCCTTCGATCTTGGCGATCCACGCGTTGCGCAGGAGCCAGCGCAGGACGGGCGTCCGCGAGTCGTCGAGCAGCACGATCGCGACGTTGCGGCGCTGGACGCTCCCGCCCACGACCGTCTGCCACCAGTTCCAGAGGTCGAGCGAGGTCGTGATTCCCCGCGTCAGCGTCACGTTCGGGTAGCGGACGCGGCCCGGGAGCTTGCGGGACGAGGAGAGCGGATCGGAGCCCTCGCGGTACTCGATCACCTCGGCTTCCGCCCCGAGCCCGCTCACGGTCTTGAACGCGGCCGACGCGATCCCGTCGATCTCGACGAGGAACGAGTAGTTCTTGAACGGGTCCCGTCTGGCTCCCGCCATCAGTCTCCTCTCACGTAGGCGATCTCGCGGTAGATCTCGAGGTCGTGGGTCATCGCGGCCTTGTACTCCTTCTTCTCGGGGTCGCGGTAGGCAACCCGGGCGACGACGCTCGTCGTGCGCCGGCGGGCGAACCAGGAGGCGGCCGAGTCGAGCAGCGTCCTGATCTCCTTGCCGGGGGCGAGGAACGGGATGTTGCGGAAGAGCGGCAGCGCGGCCACATCCTTCGTCCCCCCGAGCCCGACGAGCTTGCGGTTGAACGTCGTCTTGACGTCGAGCGCGGGCCGGTCGCCGATGTTCGAGACGGAGAGGAAGAGGAGGCCCTCCTCGAAGACGACGTCCACGATCACCTCCGGCCGGCCGCTCATCGGCCGGAAGCCTACTCCTCGACCAACTCGCGGAGGCGCGCGGCGTAGTGCGGCGCGGTCGGCTCGTCCTCGTGGCGGAAGAAGGCGTAGACGTCGACGCCGCCGTCCAGGAGGGGTCGGATCTTGCGCTGCAGCAGGCCGAGCGCCTCCTCGGCGTAGGGAGGCTCGCGTAGGCGGAGGTAGCGGAAGGGTGCCGCGCCGTCGAGCGCGTCCACCCGGGCGACGCCGCGCTCGTCCAGGCGCGCCGTGACGTCGGCGTCGTCCCAGGAGTCGTGGCGGAAGTCGAGCGCGACCGGCACCTCCGGGTCGAGCGAGTCGAGGAAGAGCCGCAGGAACCCGTCGTCCCGTGCCTGCGGCACCTTGACGCGCAGCGGGCCGAGCCGGTCGCCGAGCCGGCGCGCCATCCGGCAGAACTCATCGACGCCCTCGACCCGCCCGAAGGAGGTCAGCCGCCGGCTCATCGTCACCGCGAAGCGGAAGCCGGGCGGGGTCTGCGCCGCCCAGCGGTCGAACTGGTCCTCCTCCGGCACGCGGTAGAAGGTGTTGTTGAGCTCGACCGCGTTGACGCGCTCCGCGTAGTGGCGGAGGAACGTCTCGGGCTTCGCGTCGGCCGCGTAGAACCCGCCGCGCCACGACGGGTAGGAGAACCCGGAGGAGCCGGCGTAGAGCGTCCCGCGCGCGGCCCTACGAGCCTTCCTCGACCTGGTAGATCTCGTCGGCGACGAGCCCGTGGGCCTCGCGGTGCACCGTGTGGGCTGCTTCGGCATCCGGCGCCTCGACCAGGCAGAAGATCTTGCCGGCGTTCTCGTCGACCCAGTAGCTCTTGTAGTTAACGCCGTGCTTGGCCTGCTCCTGCAGGTCCTTCATGTGCGCGTCTGCGACGTCCTTCGCCGCCACGCCGCCCTCGATGGTGTGAACGTCCATGAACAGGGGCATCGGCCCTCCTTCGTAGTCGAATCGCGCGATCGTACACTCCGCCCGCCGCGGCACCAAGCGCGTCAAGTCGGCGCAGGGCTGTGCGACACGCGTGCGGATTTCCGGAGTAGCCTCGAAGGCGGGTGGTGGGCTGGGGTGCCCCGTTAAATGAATCACGCGATCACATCCCGAGCTGCCGGGCGATGACCATTCGCTGCACCTCGTTCGTGCCCTCGCCGATCTCGAGCACCTTCTGGTCGCGATAGAGGCGCGAGATGGCGTACTCGTCCATGAACCCGTACCCGCCGTGGACCTGGAGCGCGCGGTCGGCCACGCGCTTCGACAGCTCTCCCGTGTAGAGCTTCGCCATCGCGGCCTCGAGCGCGAACGGGCGCCCTTCGTCCTTCAGCCATGCCGCCCGGTAGACGAGCCCGCGCGCCGCCTCGATTTCGGTCGCCATGTCGGCGAGCGCGAACTGGATCGCCTGGAAGCTCGCGATCGGCTTCCCGAATTGCTCCCGCTCGCGCGCGTAGCCGAGCGCCAGGTCGTAGGCGCCCTGGGCGAGCCCGAGGCCCATCGCCGCCACCGAGATTCGCCCGCCGTCGAGGATCTCCAGGAACTGCCGGAACCCCGCGCCACGCTCGCCGAGCAGGTTCCCCTCCGGCACGGCGCAGTCGCGGAACGAGAGCTCCCGCGTGTCGGAGGCGCGCCAGCCCATCTTCCGCATCGGCGCCGAGATCTCGTACCCGGGAGTGCCGTTCGGGATCACGATGTTCGAGACCTCGTCCTCGCCGGTGAGCGCCGTGATCGTCACGCACGCCGTGATGTCGGTGCCGGCGTTCGTGATGAAGATCTTCGAGCCGTTCACGACCCACGTCCCGTCGCGGAGCTCGGCGCGGGTGCGGCTCGCGCCCGCGTCCGAGCCGGCGCCCGGCTCCGTGAGCCCGAACGCGGCCAGGCGCTTGCCGGAGGCGAGATCGGGCAGCCACTCCCGCTTCTGCTCCTCCGTGCCGTAGAGGAGGAACGGCATCGTGCCGAGCGACGTGTGCGCGGCGACCGTGATCGCCACCGAGGAGTCGACGCGCGTCAGCTCCTCGACCGCGATCGCGTACGAGAGCGTGTCGCCGCCGGCGCCGCCGTACTCCTCCGGCACCGGGATGCCCATGAGGCCCAGCTCGGCGAGCTCCGCGACGATGTCGTAGGGGAAGCGGTGCTCGCGGTCTAGCTCCTCCGCGACCGGCGCGATGCGCTCCTGCGCGAAGTCGCGCACGGTCCGCCGTACGAGCTCGTGCTCCTCCGAGAGGTCGAGGTTCAAGGCGAGGAGAGGCGCCGGGCCAGCTCGGCGAGAAGCCGCACGCCGTACCCGGTCGCGCCCAGGCGCGTGTAGTAGTCGCCTCGACCGCGCTCGAGGTAGGCCGTCCCGGCCACGTCCAGGTGCGCCCAGGGTCCCTCGCCGGCGAATTCCTGCAGGAAGGCGGCCGCCAGGATCGGCGAGGCCTGCCGGTAGTCCGACGAGTTCTTCAGGTCGGCGAAGGCGGACTCGTTGTAGCGGCCGTAGCGCTCGTGCAGGGGTAGGCGCCAGGCGTGGTCGCCGCTCGCCGCCGCGGCGGCCTCGATCTCCCCGAGCCAGGCCTCGTCGTTCCCGAAGAGGCCCGCGTACTGGTCGCCCATCGCGACGACGATGCCGCCCGTGAGCGTGGCCAGGTCGAGGACGTGCGTGGCGCCCGACTCGCGGGCGAACCAGAGCGCGTCGGCGAGGATCAGCCGCCCCTCGGCGTCGGTGTTCGCGATCTCGATCGTCTTCCCGTTCAGGGCAGTGACGATGTCGCCCGGGCGCGTGGC
>JBOHAK010000123.1:0-7475 GCA_050697795.1 Gaiellaceae bacterium | reverse complement strand
GTGCACCTCGAGCCCGATCACGGGTTCCCACGTCACGAGCGCCACCTCGCGGGCACGGTGTCGAAGCCGAGCGCCTGTTCAAGCGCGTGGCCGACGCGGAAGAGGAGGTTCTCGCCGAACTGGGGGCCGATCAGCTGCAGCCCGACCGGCAGGCCCTCGGAAAGGCCGCAGGGGATCGAGAGCCCCGGCAGGCCTGCCATGTTCGCCGGGATCGTGAGGAGGTCGGAGAGGTACATGGCGAGCGGGTTCTCCGCCTTCTCGCCGAGCGGGAAGGCGACCGTGGGCGAGGTCGGGCTCACGAGCACGTCGAAGCGCTCGAAGGCAGCGGCGTGCTCCTGCGCGATCACCGTCCGCACCTTCTGCGCTTGGCCGTAGTAGGCCTCGTAGTAGCCGGCGGAGAGCGCGTAGGTGCCGAGCAGGATGCGGCGCTTGGGCTCCGCGCCGAATCCCTCCCAGCGGGTCCGCGCGTAGAGCGCGGTCAGGTCGCCGTCCACCTCGGCCCGGTGGCCGTAGCGGACGCCGTCATAGCGCGCGAGGTTCGAGCTCGCCTCGGCGGGCGCGACGAGGTAGTAGCAGGCGAGGCCGTACTCGACGGAGCGCGGCAGGCTCGTCTCCTCGACCTCGGCGCCGAGCTCCTCGGCGAGCCGGATCGCCGCGCGCACGCTCTCGCCGACGCCGGGCTCGATCCCCTCGGCCTCGTTCATCTCGGTGGGAACGCCGATCCGGACGCCGGCCAGGTCGGTCCCCTCCGGGATCGCGACCGGCTCGGGCGGCTCGACGGTGGTCGAGTCGCACGGATCCTTCCCGGCGACGACCTCGTAGAGGCGGGCGTTGTCGCGCACGGTCTTCGTGATCGGGCCGACCTGGTCGAGGCTCGACGCGAAGGCGACGATCCCGTAGCGGGAGACCGTGCCGTACGTCGGGCGCAGGCCGACGACCCCGCAGAGCGAGGCGGGCTGCTTCACCGAGCCGCCTGTGTCGGTTCCGAGCGCCCACGGGGCGAGGCCGCCGGCGACGGCGGCCGCCGAGCCGCCGGACGAGCCGCCCGGGACGCGGTCGGGATCCCAGGGGTTGTGGGACGGGCCGTAGGCCGAGTTCTCCGTGGACGAGCCCATGGCGAACTCGTCGAGGTTCGTCTTGCCGATGATCGGCAGGCCGGCCGCCTTGCAGCGGGCCGCGACGGTCGAGTCGAAGACGGGTGTGTAGCCCTCGAGGATCTTCGAGCCGGCGGTCGTGGGGATGCCCTTCGTCGTGATGACGTCCTTGTGGGCGATCGGAACGCCCTCGCCTCGCTCGCCGACGACGTGCAGGTAGGCGTGAAGCTCGGCGTCGCGCGCCTCGATGGCGTCGAGATAGGCGCCGGCGAGCTCGTCGCCGGAGATCTCGTCGCGGTCCAGCAGCCCGGCGGCCCCCTCCGCGGTGAGCCGGAGCGTGTCGATCACGCGTCCATCTTTTGGGGCACCCCGGCCCACCACCCGCTTACGAGCCTAACGCGGAAAACCGCACGCGTGGCGGACAAGATGTGCCGAGTTCGTGCCGAAGGAGGGGCCACAGCGCCTACCCGCCCACCGCGGGCACGCGGAAGCTCCCGTCGGCGGGATCGGGCGCGTTCAGGAGCGCCTCCTCGCGCGGGAGCGACGGCCGCGGCTCGTCCTCCGCCCACTGGTTCACGAGGTCGAGCGGGTGCGACGTGGGCTCGACACCGGCGAGGTCCAGCTCCGCGACCTTCCCGACCGCCTCGAGGATCGCCCCGAGCTGCTCGCGCACCCCGTCGACCTCGCCCTCGGGGATCTCCAGCCGCGCGAGGCCCGCCACGTGCAGCACATCGTCTCTCGTGATCGCCATGACGACTCCAGTCTAGGAGGGCTCGACGAAACGTGGTCTATGCCGCCGGGCCGCGCTGCTACGAGCAAACGTTCCGCCAAGCCCTCCTGAAATGCGACGGGCCCCGCGGCGGGGGCCCGTCACGGCGATCGAACCCTTCGCCGGCTAGAGCAGCTGAACGTTCTTTGCCTGCAGGCCCTTGTCGCCCTGCTCGACGTCGAACTGGACGCGCTGGCCCTCGGTAAGGCTCCGGTAGCCGTCCATCTCGATCGCGCTGTGGTGGACGAAGACGTCGTCGCCGCCCTCGCGCTCGATGAACCCGTATCCCTTCTCGTTCGAAAACCACTTCACGGTGCCCTCAGCCAACGAACGTTCCTCCTTCACAAGCAAACGACGGCTCGGCTGCGAGCCGCCGTATCCCGACGTTTCGCCGCTCTACTCGCGGCGCGGTCAGCGTATACATCAGCCGCCGGGGAAGGCAAGCAGGCCCGACTGGTAGCGCGCCGCCCGCACCGTGTTGCGCAACAGGCTCGCGATCGTCATCGGCCCGACCCCGCCGGGGACCGGGGTGAGATGGCCGGCGACTTCCCGCACGTCCTCGGCCACGTCCCCCACGACCTTGCCCTCGACCCGGTTGATCCCGACGTCCACGACAGCGGCGCCCTCCTTCACCATGTCCCTCGTCACCATGCCGGCCCGGCCGACGGCGGCGACGACGACGTCCCCTTCCCGCACGACCGACCCGAGATCGCGCGTCCGGCTGTGGCACACCGTCACCGTCGCGTGCTCGCCCAGCAGGAGGAGCGCCATCGGCTTGCCGACGATGTTCGAGCGGCCGACGACCACCGCCCGCGCCCCGAGGAGCGGGATCTCGTAGGCGCGCAGGATCTCCATGATCCCGGCGGGCGTCGCGGCGACGAAGGTCGGCTCGCCCTGGAGGAGATGCCCCGCGCTCGCCGGATGGAAGCCGTCCACATCCTTCACGGGCGCGATTGACCGGATGACGCGCCTCTCGTCCATGTGGTCGGGCAGCGGGAGCTGGACGAGTATCCCGGTCACCCGCTCGTCGCCGTTCAGCTCCGCGACCAGGGCGAGGAGCTCCGCTTCGGACGTTTCGCCCCCGAGCGCGTGGTGGATCGGCGCGATGCCGACCTCAGCGCAGGCCTCCTGCTTCCTGCGGACGTAGATCGCCGAGGCCTGGTCGTCCCCGACGAGCACCGTCGCGAGCCCGACCGGGCGCCCGATCTCCTCCACCTCGCGCGCCACCTCGGCACGCACACGCGCCGCCAGGGCCTTGCCGTCCATGAGCGTCGCCGCCACGGCCGCGGAGCGTAACGGAACGCGCCGCGCTGGCGTTAGGCTGCCGCCGTGGAGCTCAGGCGCTGGCCCCGCAAGAACGACGCGGACTCGATCCGCGCCCGGCAGGAGGAGGTGGCGGCACGCCTCGACGGCGCCCGCGAGGTGCTTGAGCACGACCTCGAGCCGTTCGCGCGGGCGACCGAAGCACTGACCGGCGTCGCGCTCCTCCCCGTCGCCGTCGTCGGCCCGGTCGGCATCGAGCTCGGCGCCTACGAGCTCGAGGAGCCGGCGGGCGGCCTCGTCGAGCGCGGCCGCGCCCGCGACGACGTCTACGTCCCGCTTGCCAATACCGAGGGCGGGCTGTCGATCTCGCTCTACCGGGGCGCCCGCGCGGTCGGCGAATCGGGCGGCTTCCGCACGTACGTTCTCCGCGACCGGATAACGCGCGCCTCCGCCTTCCTCTTCGAGGACGCGGCCCGGGCGGTCGCATTCGCCGGGTGGATCGAGACCCAGGTCGAGCCGATGCGGGAGTGGCTTGCATCCGACCCGATCCCGGGCCTCTCCAAGCACGCGAAGCTCCGCGAGGTCGAGACGCACGTCCTCGGCCCGATGTGCCACGTCATGTACGCGTTCACCACGGGGGACGCCTGCGGGATGAACATGATCACGCGCAACTCCTACGCCCTGAACCAGGGCTTCGTCGTGGAGCGCGCGCCGGTCACCCCCCGCCGCGCGATGCTCGAGGGGAACATGGGCGGAGACAAGAAGCCGTCCGCCCGCTACTTCGAGCGGGGCGGCCACGGGAAGACCGTCGTCGCGGAATGCACGCTCACCGACGACGCCGTCCGGCGCGTCCTCAAGACATCAGTCGACGACCTGCTCCAGCTCGCCTTCGTGGGGACGCACGGCGCCGTCGCCTCCGGCATGCAGTCGGTCGCGTTCACGCCCGCGACGGCGATCGCGGCGCTCTTCACCGCCACCGGGCAGGACATCGGCATGGTCGGGACGAGCTCGATGGCGCACGGCACCGCCCTCCGCGTCGAGGGCGGGCTCCACGTGGCGATGCGGCTGGCGAGCCTCGAAGTGGCGACGGTGGGCGGCGGCACGACCCTCCCCTACGCTCGCTCGTGGCTCCGGCTCATGGGGTGCGACGGCCCGGGCAGGGTCTACCGCCTCGCGCAGATCGTGGCCGCGGCGACGCTCGCACTCGAGATCTCGGCATCGGCGGCGATGGCGACCGCCGGCTCGGAGAACTTCTACCGCGCGCACTTCGAGCGTGGCGGCCTGCGCTAGCGCGGTGTCCGCCGCAATCCCGCCGCACCACGACCCGGCGTGCTGGGGATGCGGCGACAACCCGGACGGGCTTCACCTCCCCCGGCCGACGGAGGAGGGAATCGACCGCTACGAGGCGGCCGTGACCTTCGGCGAGCGCCACCAGGCGGGGCCGGGGATCGTGCACGGCGGGCTCGTGGCGGCCGCGCTCGATGAGGCCTGCGGGCTCCTCGCCACGTGGCATCGCTTCCCCACCGTGACCGCGCGGATCTTCGTCCGCTTCCGCCGTCCGGTCGTGATCAACCGGGCGCTCGCGCTGTCCGCCCGGGTCACCGACAGCCGCGGCCGACGGATCCACATAGACGCGGAGCTAGGCGACGGGGACGACGTGCTGGCCGAAGCGCGCGGCGCGTTCCTCCACGTCCCCCTCCAGCACTTCCTCGCGACTCCGGAAGGCCGAGCCGCGGGCGAGGCCTGGCGGCGGCGACTTCACCCGAATCAGGAATGAGGAAGCGGGCGAGGCGTGCCGAAAACACGTCTCATGGAGCGCTGCGAAGGCTACTACCGGCTCGAGAACCGCCGGTGCGACCGGTCCGGCCTGCACGAGGTGAGGGCCGCCGACGGCGCCTACTACGTGGTCTGCGAGTACCACGCCCGCCAGGCCTGGTCGGCGAGCGTCGCGCGCTGGCACGGAGAGTCCGACGTCCGTGCCGCCGCCCCGTCGGGCCTGCGCCCCGGCGTGCAGCCAGCCGCGTAAGAGCCGGCGATCTTCTCGCTCGTCCTGCGCGACCGCCGCCAGAAAAAGAGAAGCGACGGCGAGGGGGACCCGCCGCCGCTTCGGGCGATACTGGGCGCGAGAGCTGATTGCCGTCATCCCCGGGCCCAGGAGGAGAGGACCTCGGATGGCTTATCGGCAGCTTCGGCGCGCGACTTGACTGCCGGCTCAGGTCGAGACGGTCTGCCCCTCGACGGGCCTGGTCGAGCGGCCCGCCTCCCGGCGCCCCTGCAGGACGTAGGTCCGCATCGGCCCCTTGCCCTTCACGTCGAGGAGATCGCGCGCCTCGAGCTCGAAAGAGTCGACCAGCCGCCGGTACGTCTCCTCGGTCACCCTGATCTCACCCGGCTCCGCGTGGGCCTGCATGCGGCTCGCCGTGTTCACGGTGTCCCCCCAGAGGTCGTAGGAGAACTTCCTCCGCCCGATCACGCCGGCCACAACAGGGCCGCTGTCGAGACCGATGCGCAGGGTCACCCCGGCGGTCCCGGCACGCGGCAGCGATTCGACGCAGCGTTCCATCTCGAGCGCGAGATCCGCCGCCGCCTCGGCATGGTCGACGCGGGCCGCCGGAATGCCGGCAGCGACCATGTAGCCGTCGCCGAGCGTCTTGATCTTCTCGAGCCGGCTCCGGTCGACCAGGTCGTCGAAGGCGGAGAAGATCTCGTTCAGAAGCTCGACGACCTGCCGGGCATCCGTCCGGTCGGCGATCCCCGTGAAGCCGACCAGGTCGGCGAAGAGCACCGTGACCTCGTCGGCGTAGTCTGCGATCGTCCCCTCGGCGGCCTTGAGCCGCTCGGCCACGGGCCCCGGGAGGATGTTCAGGAGGAGGCGCTCCGAGCGCTCCCGCTCCCGCACGAGCGCGCGCAGGAAATGCTGGAGCAGGACGAACGTCGTCGTCGAGACCCCGAAGACGTTGAGGACGAAGAACGCCAAGGCGACGTCCCCGGGGATCGCGCCGGCCTCGCGGGTCAGCGACCCGTCGATGAGGGCCGAGACCACGAGCAGGACGACGAAGGCGACGAACCACGGAATCGCCGCCCGGGCCCCCAGGAAGATCATCGCGCAGAGCGGGGCGACGAACGCCCAGAGCGAGACGGCGCTCGACTCCACGAATCCACCCAGGCTCCACTGGAGGAGGAACGGCAGGAAGAGCATGAGGACGAGGTGCGTGATGGACAGGACGCGGAAAAGGCCCGTTCGCAGGAAGACGACCAGGGTGACGACCGTGGCGAGCTGGTAGGTGAGCGGGATCGCGGCCGAGCGCGGCAGGCCGAGCGCGAAGTACGTCCCGGTCCACGCGCAGGCGAGGATCGTGATCAGGCCGGCGCCGAGGACGAGCGACGCCTTCCGCAGCCGCTCCTCGTGCGAGTCGTCGGGCCGAGCGCCGGCCACCATCAGCCGCTCGATCCACGCGATGGCCGCCCGCATCGCCGTCAAGTGTATGGCGCGCCGGCGGTGCGGGCTGCCCCGCCTACCGGCTCACGGTCACGAGCGGGATGTCCCTCCGACCGCGAGCCGGGGCGGCGATGGCACCCCGCGCTGCCGCCCTCCCGGGCTCCGACGGCCGCCGGTCTGCGTGCGCCGGAGCCGGGCGCGGACTCAGAGCCCCTCGTCGTTCGAGCCGCGAGCGCAGCCCGCCCCACATGAAGTCCTCGTGCATGTCTCCTCCCTCGACCGCAGTACCCCGAACGGGGCACCCCAGCTGGTGGTAGATGACCCGGCCTCTGTCGCCAGACTTCCGGGTGGTCCGGCTCCGGTCAGGCCGACCGGCGCTCCGTCTCAGCCTTCAGATACCGGAGCCCGTCGGAGAGCCCGTTCTCGAGCGTCTTCTGCAGAGAGCCCCGCAGGAGACGAGCGACGAGCCCTTCGTACGACTCCTCGGTCTGGACGAGCGTGGCCTCGCCGCGCGGCTCGAGGCGGTAGACGTGCTTCGCCTTGATGCCGAGGGTCGTGCCCGTCCAGGCGATCAGCTTCGGCGGCTCGACGCGCTGGATCGTCGACGTGATCGTCCCCGGCCCCGCGCGCCAGCGGAACACCGAGCCCTTCGTGAGGCCGCCCTGCAGGGACATCGACTTGACGTCCGGGTTCCAGCGCGGCCAGCTCTCGATGTCCGTCAGGACGTCCCAGACGGCTTCGGGGGTCGCGGCGACGTCGATCTCGGTCGCGGCGACCACGGGAGCGTTCCTGTTGACGTCCACCAGGGTGAGGACAACCTACACGCGCCTGGCCCGGCCTAGATGATGCGCTTCATGGCGGCGTCCGAGCAGTACTACCGACGCGACCTCGCCCGGGTGCACCACCTCGG
>JBOHAK010000122.1:0-1596 GCA_050697795.1 Gaiellaceae bacterium | reverse complement strand
CGGTCGGCTTGTCGATCAGCTCGATGATCGCGTCGACGACCTCGGACAGCCGGTGGGACGGCATGTTGGTCGCCATCCCGACGGCGATGCCGGAGGAGCCGTTGACGAGGAGGTTCGGGAAGCGCGCGGGCAGGACGGTGGGCTCGCGGCGCGACTCGTCGTAGTTGGGGACGAAGTCGACGGTGTCCGCGTCGATGTCGCGCAGCATCTCCGTCGCCAGGCGGGCGAGGCGGCATTCGGTGTAGCGCATCGCGGCCGCCGGCTCGACGTCGAAGCCGAAGTTCCCCTGCCCGTCCACGAGCGGGTAGCGCAGCGAGAACGGCTGCGCCATGCGCACGAGGGTGTCGTAGATCGCCTGGTCGCCGTGCGGGTGGAAGGAGCCCATCACGTCGCCGACGATGCGCGCGCACTTCTTGTACGGCCGGTTCGGCTGCATCCCGGCCTCGTTCATCCCGTACAGGACACGGCGGTGGACGGGCTTCAGGCCGTCGCGCACGTCGGGCAGCGCCCGGCCGACGATGACCGACATCGCGTAGTCGAGATAGCTCGAGCGCATCTCCTGCTCGAGCTCGCGGGGCTCGATGCGCCCGGGGCCGAGCGGGCCCGGCGGGCCGGTCTCGATCTCAGACATGCCTCACCACCCCGCCCTAGACATCCAGGAAGCGCACGTCCTTTGGCACGGGGGAACCCATGGTTCCTCCGTGCGCCCCCTCCTTCAGCGGTCCGTCTACATGGCTAGACATCGAGGAAGCGCACGTCCTTGGCGTTTTGCTCGATGAAGGCGCGCCGCGGCTCGACCTGGTCGCCCATCAGCACCGAGAACATCAGGTCGGCCGCCGAGGCGTCCTCCACGTCCACGCGCACGAGCAGGCGGCGGGCCGGGTCCATGGTCGTCTCCCAGAGCTGCTCGGGGTTCATCTCGCCGAGGCCCTTGAAGCGGCTCAGGTGCAGGCCGTCCTTCGCGAGCGTGAGCAGGTGCTCGCGCAGCTCCTCGAAGGTCTGCGCGACCATTGTCTTCTTGCCGTGGCGGAGGGTGAAGGGCGGCAGACCGCTGGCGGCGGCGACCTTCTCGTAGGCCTGGCGAAGGCGCGCGTACGTCGGCGATTCGACGAGATCGGCGGTCAAGCTCACGAGTCGGGCGGCACTCGTCTCGACCTCGACGACCTTCAGGCGCAGCTCTCCGTCGGCGCGCTCGAGGACGCTCAGGTCGTAGCCGTTCTGCGGCGCTCCGTCGATCGCCGCCTCGGCGGCGGCGAGCGAGGCCGCGTCCTGCTCGACGAGACGGTGGGCGACGACGAACTGCGCTCCTTCGCCGAACTCGGCCTGGAGCCGCGCGCGGTACCCCTCGAAGGTGGCGAGCTCCTTCACGAAGCGGCCGTAGCGGTGCTCGGTGAGCGAGACCCGCTCACCGCTCCGGTCAGTGACCTCGATCGCCTGGACGCGCTCGCGGACGAGGAGCTCCTCGAGCTGGGCGTCCTTCTCGAAGTAGAACTCCTGGTTGCCGAGCTTGACCTGGTAGAGCGGCGGTACGGCGATGTAGACGTGGCCGCGGTCGATGAGCTCGGGCATGTTCCGGTAGAGGAACGTGAGGATGAG
>JBOHAK010000121.1:0-5400 GCA_050697795.1 Gaiellaceae bacterium | reverse complement strand
GCCGACGCCGGCGACCTTGATCACGGCCAGGTAATTGCCCGCTTGATCTCTCACGTCATCCTCTCCCGATGCGCGCCGAGCTTGAAGCTCAGCTTGAGCGTCCGGCTGAGGGTACGTCCACCCTCCCTGGTTGTCAAACCCGATTTGCAGCGCAAATGCGCCACAAGTCTCAACCTTAAGTAGAGACTTGAGACTTGGTTCCGCCCACCGGTCGCTCGGGGACCGTGACGTCGAGGTACGCGAGCTCGCGGCGCTCCTGCGGCGTCAGCGTGCGAAGCACGCGTCCCGCGACGTGGAGCTTGAGCGCCAGCGCGTCCCTCGTCCCGACACGGAGCTCGGCGTCTCCCACGAGAACGAGCGTCACGGCTCCCTCCGCCGCTCGCACGGCCCGGATGCGCATCGGGAAGCCGTCGGGAACGCGCCGGAGCACGCGCAGCGCCACGCGCACGCCTTGGTTGTCGACCAGCTCGCCGGACTCCACGTGCGTCCCTTGCCCGATCCAGACCCGGGGACGGGCCGCCGCCCTGGGCACCTGCAGCTCCTGCATGACGCGGCCGCGCTCGGACACGAGCCAGCCGCTCCTACCGCGACGCAGGACGGCGAGCGGCCGCTCGGGGATGACGGCGATCCGGAGCGTGTGCGGGAACGCGCGGTCGATCCGCAGAGAGCGCACGGTCGGAAGCGCCTCCAGGCTGCGGCGAAGCTCGTCGCGGTCGAGGGCGACCAGGCTCTCGCCGAGGAACGGCGCCGCCGTCTCCAGCACGGCCTTCCGCACAGCCGGGGGCGCGCCCGTGACGTCGACCTCGCGCACGGCGAAGAGGGGTGTCTCGCGCGCCGCGAGGTAGAGGAGCCCGAGGACGCCGAGCACAGCGCCGGCGATCCCGAGCGTCCGCGCCGAGGGCGCGCGCAGGCGCGGCCGCAGCCCGTTTGCGGGCACGAGTGCGAGGTGCGGTCGCCTGACCACAGGAGCGAGTTCGCCGCGCGCCCGCACGGTCCTACTCGCGGACTGCTACGAGGGATCGAGCGGCGGCACGTCGAGCGCGCCGAGGAGCTGTACCTCGGGGTGCAGGACGACGCCGAACTGCTCGCGTGCCCGCCGTCGCGCCTCCGCGACGAGGGCAATCGCGTCCGCCGAGCGGGCCCCGTCCGCGTTCTCGATGAAGTTGGCGTGCTTCGGCGAGATCTGCGCTCCGCCGATGCGAAAGCCGCGCAACCCGCACGCCTCGAGCATGCGTCCGGCCGTCAGCTCGTGCTCGGGGTTCTTGAAGACGCTGCCGAACGTGCGCTTGTTCGTCGGCTGGGCGGCCTTGCGACGCGCCTGCATCTCGGCCACGGTCGCCTTGATCTCGTCCACGGGGCGCGGCTCGAGGCGGAACTCTGCGCGCGCGACCACCTGCCCGTGGCGCAGGCCCGAGGAGCGGTACCGAAGCCCGAGCTCCGCGGGCGTCAGCCAGCGAGCCCCACCGGCCTCGGCGACGAGTGCGCGGTCGAGGACGTGCGCGATGTCCGATCCGTACGCGCCCGCGTTCATCCAGACCCCGCCGCCGACGGTGCCCGGGATCGCGCACGCGAACTCGAGCTCCCCGAGCTCGGCGGCGCGGGCGCGGTGCAGGCACACGGCGAGCGGCGCACCCCCGCCCGCGGCGAGCCGACCGTCGGCCGCCTCTGCCTTCGCGAGGTCGCCGGCAAGCTTGAGGACGAGGCCGGGGAAGCCGTCGTCGGCGACCAGCAGGTTCGAGCCGAGCCCCACGACGGCCACGTCCACCCCTTCGCTCGCCGCCCACGCGAGCCGCTCGACGAGCGCCTCCTCGCTCTCGGGCGTGCCGAACCACCGCGCGGGCCCGCCGGTCCCGAGCGTCGTGTAGCGGCTGAGCGCGACCTGCTCCTTCACCGCTCCAGCTCCTGCCGGAGGAGCGGGATCGCCGAGTCCACGTCGCCGGCCCCGACCGTCACGAGCCACGAGCCGGGACGGGCGAGTGACGCGGCGATCCGGGCCGCGTCGGGAAGTACCGGAGCCCAGCCCACGGCCATCCCCGGCCGCACGTCTGCCAGGCGGTCGACGACGACCTTGCCGCTCACGCCGGGGACCGGTTCCTCGCGCGCGGGATAGATCTCGGTGACGACGGCCGCGTCGGCGGCAGCCAGGGACTCCCCCAGCTCGCGGCCGAGGTGGATCGTGCGCGAGTAGAGGTGCGGCTGGAAGAGCACGACGACGCGCCCCTCCCCGGCCAGGTCCCGCACGGCCGTGATGGTGGCGGCGACCTCGGCCGGGTGATGCGCGTAGTCGTCGACGAGCCGGACGCCGCCTGCCTCGCCGTGCTCCTCGAGGCGGCGGCCCGTGCCGCGAAAGCCGGCCAGCGCCTCCGCCGCTGCGCTCGGCTCGAAGCCCGCCAGCTCGAGCGCCGCCAGCGCGCAGGCGGCGTTCAGGCGGTTGTGCTCGCCGGGAACGGCCAGCTCGATCCGTGCCGGCTCCAGGTCGCGGCCCCAGACGACGCGGTCTTCGCCGAGCCCCGCCGCCCAGCGCTCGAAGCGCTCCTCGAGCTCCGCGACCGAGGAGAAGGCGGCGTGGTGGTCGAGGTCGACGTTCGTGACGACGGCGACGTCCGCGGGGAGCGAGAACACCGTGCCGTCGGACTCGTCCCCCTCGACGACGAGCCAGCCCGTGCCGGCGCGCGCGTTGCCGCCGAGCTGGGGCACCTCCCCGCCGACGAGGAAGGACGGATCGTCGCCGAGCGCGTCGAGGCAGTACGCGATCATCGCCGTGGTCGTCGTCTTCCCGTGCGCGCCGGCGACGACGATCGACCGGCGGAGGCCGACGAGCTCGGCGAGGAGCTCGGCACGATGCTTGCCGGCCACGCGGCCGGCGTAGGCGGTCGAGACGACGACCTCGGCGCCGTCCGGCGGCGCGGGCGGCTCGGGCGAGACGACGACCTCGATCCCGGCGGCGCGCACGTATTCGAGGTAGGGCGTCTCGTTCCGGTCCCAGCCGGAGACCTCCGCCCCCCACGCCTTCGCGAGCACGGCGTAGCCGGACAGCCCGGCGCCCCCGATGCCGGCGAGCCAGAGGCGGCGGCCGTCAAGCTCGGGCAAGCGCGATCAGCTCCTCGGCGACGACGTCGGCGGCCTCCGGCCTGGCCAGCGCGCGCATCGCGGCGGCCATGCGCGCAAGCCGCTCGGGGTCGTCCAGCAGCTCGTTCACCTGCCGCCCGAGGTCGAGCGTCTCCTCGGGGACGACGACGGCACCTCCGCCCCGCTCGAAGTAGCGTGCGTTCTTCGCCTGGTGGTCGGCGGTCGCGTGCGGGTAGGGCACGAGCAGCGCCGGCTTCCCGGCCGCGGCGATCTCCCACACCGAGCCGCCCGCGCGGGCGACGACGAGGTCGGCGGCCGCGAGCGCGGCGCCGAACTCGTCCGTGAAGGCGAGCAGGCGGTAGTCGGCGCGCAGCGGGCGCCGCTCGAGCTCGGCGAAGTCGCGCTCGCCCGCGAGATGGAGGACGGCGGGCCCGGCGGCCGCGAAGGCCTGGAGCGCCGCCTCGTTGAGCCGCCGCGCCCCCTGGCTCCCGCCGAACACGAGCACGACCGCGCCTTCGTCGGGCAGGCCGAAGGCCTCGCGAGCCTCCCTGCGGGCCGGCGGCCGCGAGCGCTCGGGGATCGGCCGCCCGACGACGCTGTACCTGGCCCCGTCGAGCCCCTCGATGGGGAACGCCAGGAAGACGCGCTTCGCAAAGGGAGCCGCGAGCCTGTTGGCGAGCCCGAGATGCGCGTCCGCCTCGGTGAGCGCAGCGGGAATCCGGAGGATCCCGGCGGCGAGCACCATCGGCCCGCCGACGTAGCCGCCCGCGCCGAGCACGACGTCCGGGCGCCGCCGCCGCAGGATCCGCACGCACGCCGCGGGCGCGGCCGCATCGCGCACGAGCGCGCGAGCCAGGCGCAGGCTCACGGCACGAGGAAGCCCCTCGACCCGGAAGGCGTCGAACTCGAGGCCCGCGGAGCGCGCGAGCCGCTCCTCCACCGAGTCAGGCCGACCGGCGAGCGTGACGAGCGCGCCGCGGCGACGCAGCGACTCGGCGACCGCGAGCGCGGGCAGGACGTGACCGGCCGTCCCTCCGGCGGCGACCAGGCATCTCGGCGCGGGCTCCGGCTGCATCGCTCACGGCGATGTTAAGGAGGATCCCGACGGAGGCGAGGCCGACGACGAGGCTCGAGCCGCCGTAGGAGACGAACGGAAGCGGGATCCCGGTCAGCGGGGCGAGGCCCATGACGGCGCTCACGTTCACGGCCGCCTGTCCGCAGACGAGTGCGGTGACGCCCGCCGCGACCAGCTTCCCGAATGGGTCACGGCAGCCGAGCGCGACGTTGAAGCCCGCGTAGCCGAACGCGACGAAGGCGGCGATCACCCCGAAGGCGCCGAGCAGACCGAGCTCCTCGCCGACGATGGCGAAGATCATGTCGGTGGAGGCCTCGGGCAGGTAGTAGACCTTCTGGACGCTCTCCCCCAACCCGTTGCCGAAGAAGCCGCCGGAGCCGAGCGCGATCATGGCCTGGACCGACTGGAAGCCGGCGCCCTCGGGATCCTGCCAGGGGTCGAGGAAGCTCAGCAGGCGCTCGCGGCGATACGGTTCGAGCCAGATCGCCGCGGCGACGAGGAAGAAGCCGATCGCGCCGGCGGCCGCCAGGGTCGGAAGCCGGGTTCCGGCGACGACGAGCACGGCGGCGGCCATGATCGAGATCGCGATCGCCGTGCCCAGGTCGGGCTCGACGATCACGAGCACGAAGGCCGACCCGACGACGAGCCCGATCGGGCGCAGCAGCTCCCCGAGCGACTGCGGCGCCGGCCGCCGCGCGAGGTATGCGGCCAGCCAGAGGACGAGGGCGAGCTTGGCGAGCTCCGACGGCTGGAGAGTCGCCGGGCCGAGCGAGAGCCAGCGGCGCGCCCCGTTGACCGGCGTGCCGAGGACGAGGACGGCGACGAGGAGCGCAAAGCTTCCGAGCAGGAGCGGCGCGACGACGAAGCGCAGGCGCCGGTAGTCCATCCGGGAGAGGAGCGCGAGCGCGACGACGCCGGCGAGCGCGTAGACGGCCTGCCGCTTCAGGTAGTACGCGGGGTCGTCCGCGGCGAGCGCGGCCCGCGCAGAGCTCGCGCTGTACACCATGACGAGGCCGAACGCCACGAGCCCGAGCGTGACGAGCACGAGCAGGTGGTAGTCGAGACCGCTCGACCGGCGGCTCACAGGGCCTCCACGAGCTCGCGGAACCGCTCCCCGCGCTCCTCGAAGTCCCGGAACTGGTCGTAGCTCGCGCAGGCCGGCGAGAGGAGGACGACGTCACCGGGCTCGGCGTCCTCGCGCGCGTCGCGCACCGCGCTCTCGAGGTCGCGCGAGTGGCGGAAGCGGACGCCTTCCG
>JBOHAK010000120.1:0-4689 GCA_050697795.1 Gaiellaceae bacterium | reverse complement strand
CTGCGAATCGTCCGCGACGCGGTCGAGCGCGTCCGGGTCGAGCTCGAGGTCTCGGGCATCGCGACGGCATTTGTCGGGACGACCTTCACGATGGCCGAGCTCCGAGCAGTGTACGAGGCGATCTGGGGCGTGCAGCTCGACGCCGCGAACTTCCGCCGCAGCCTCGTGGGCGAGGGCGGTTGGGTGATCCCGACCGGCCACACGGCGCGATCCGGCCCGGGCGGCGGAAGACCCGCTGAGCTCTACCGCGCCGGGCGGGCATGGAAGCACGGCACACCGGTCCATCGCATCCAGCGGAATCGACGAGAGGGAGTGACCGAATGAGAGCAGTCGTCCACGATTGGTACGGACCTCCGGAGGTGCTGCGTGTCGCCGAGGTCGAGCGGCCCATGCCGAAGGACGACGAAGTGCTCGTCAGGGTCTACGCCTCGACGGTTACCCGCACCGACACCGGCCTGCGCAGCGCCGAGTACCCGTTTACCCGTCTCATCACCGGCATTCGCCGCCCGAAGCGGACGATCGCGGGCATGGAGTTCGCGGGCCGCGTCGAGGACGTCGGGGCGGCCGTGACCGACCTCCGGGTCGGCGACGCGGTGTTCGGCATCGAGGGCGGCGCGAACGCGGACTACGTGACCGCGCGTGAGAGCGGCGTGATCGCACAGAAGCCGACAGGGCTAACGTACGAGGAGGCGGCGGCCGTCCCCGACGGCTCGCTGCTCGCACTGACCTGCCTCGGACCGGCGTATCCGCTGCGGGGAAAGAGCGTCCTCGTGTACGGCGCCGCGGGCTCCGTCGGAACGGCCGCGGTCCAGCTACTCGCGCACCATTTCGAGGCCGAGGTGACGGCGGTGTGCGACACGAAAGACGTCGAGCTCGTGCGGTCGCTCGGCGCGCGGGACGTCCTCGATCGCTTTCGCGAGGACTTCACGAAAAACGGTAAGAGGTACGACGTGGTCTTCGACGCGGTCGGCAAGCACTCGTTCTGGCGCTGCCGTCGCTCGCTGGAACCCGGCGGGATCTACATCTCCGTCGACCTCGGGTTCATGTACCACGTGCCGCTCCTCGCTCTTGTCACACGGTTCGTCGGGAGCAGGCGTGCGACGCTCGGCATCGGCCGCTATCGCAAGGAGGACCTCCTCCTCGTGAAGGAGCTCGTCGACACGGGCAAGTACCGGCCTGTGATCGACCGGAGGTTCGCGCTCGACGAGGTCGTCGAGGCGACGCGCTACGTCGAGTCCGGCCAGAAGACGGGCAACGTCGTGCTCCATGTCAGCGAGGCTGCGCCCGGCGAGCAGCCTGAGCCCGCCGCGAAGCACAAGAAGGAAGTGCCGGCGTAAGGGCAGTCGCCCACGACCGGTCCGGCCCGCTCGAGATGCTCCGGCTCGATGAGGTCGAGCGGCCGACGCCAAAGGAGGACGCCGCCGATGAGTTCCGCGCCGCGAGGCGGTCTATCCCTCCGAAGCGAGTGAAGGAGGAACGATGAGAAGGCTGATCGTCAACACGTTCGTCACGCTGGACGGCGTCATGCAGGCGCCCGGCGGCCCCGAGGAGGACCCGACCGGCGGCTTCACGCACGGCGGCTGGTCGGCGAGCTACTGGGACGACGCGATGGGCGCGAGCATGGGCGAGTTCATGGGCAAGCCGTTCGACCTCCTGCTCGGCCGCAGGACGTACGAGATCTTTGCAGCGCACTGGCCGTACGTGGACGAGCCCGGCGCGGCCGAGCTCAACCGCGCCACGAAGTACGTCGCGTCGCGGACGCGCGACTCGGTCGAGTGGGAGAACTCCGTGCTTCTCGAGGGCGACGTGGCCGAGGAGGTCGCGCGCCTGAAGCGGGAGGATGGGCCGGAGCTCCAGGTCCACGGCAGCTCGGGCCTGATCCAGACGCTGCTCGAACACGACCTGATCGACGAGCTGCGGCTCTGGATCTTTCCCCTCGTTCTCGGCACCGGGAAGCGGATCTTCGGCGACGGCACGATCCCGGCCGGCCTGAAGCTCGTCGACTCGGCGACCTCGTCGACCGGCGTGCTAATGACGGCGTACGAGCGCTCCGGCGCGATCGAGTACGGCTCGTTCGCGCTCGCAGAGCCGACCGACGCCGAGCGCGAGCGGCGCCGGAAGCTCGCCGAGGAAACCTGACGACAACCTGCGTACCGAGCGCGACGGCCAGGCGCTCAGGCGGGGCCGGGGTTCCCCGCCGATCGATGACTTCGCGGCGAGTGGCGAGGTCTACACGGCAACATCGACACGGAGGTGAGAAGTGGTAGCAATACACGTGCACGAGTTCATACGCCTCGACGGCGTGATCGACGCGCCGACGTGGACGTTCGACTACGGCTTCCACCCCCAGATGGAAAAGGCCATCGGCGCGGTCACGGAACGTGTGTCGCCGCCCTAGCTGATCGTGATGCTGAGCTTGCCTTGCGTGTGCGTCGATCGGAACGCCGCGAGCGCCTCGCCGGCGTGTGCGAGTTCGTAGCTGTTCTGGATCAGGACGCGGAGGCTTCCGTCGTCGAGGAGTTCGGCGAGGCGTTGCAGGTTCTCGGGTGTCGGCTGGGCCACGAGGTTGAAGCGCCCGGGGCCTTCACCGGCCGCCCCGAGCGCGGATGCAAGACGCCCGCCTTCCTTGAGCAGCGAGTCATGTGGCGTGAACGAGACCACATCGAGGATGGCGTCGACGCCGTCGGGGTGTCGTTCGCGGATAGTCGTCTGGAGGTCGGCGTTTCGGTCGAGGATCTCGGCGGCGCCGAGCTCGCGGAGGTAGTCGGTGTCTTGCGGTAGACCAGGCGCGATCACGTGAGCGCGCGCGCTCGCGGCGAGCTGGACGAAGAAGCTCCCGACGCCGCCGGGGGCTCCGATCACGAGCGCGGTTTCGCCTTCGGCGGGTGCGAGCGCGTCCAGCGCGGCAAGGGCGGTGATCGCCGCGAGCGGCGCGGCTCCAACGTGCGCCATGTCGAGACTTCCCGGCTTGCCTGCGACGAAGTTGTCCTCGGGCACCGTGATCAACTCGGTCCAGCTGCCCTCGTGGACGGTCGGGTTCGCATGGAGAAGAAAGCCGAACACCTCGTCGCCCACCTGGTAGCGGCCGACGCCATCACCGACCCCCTCGACTATGCCGGCGAAGTCACGCCCGAGCGTGACCGGGAACTCGTGCTCAACCATCTCCCTGAGCATGCCGCCGGTGATCGCGACATCGGCGCCATTAACGGAGGAGGCGAGGAGGCGCACGAGCAACTCGTTGTTGGCGGTGTCCGGTTCGGGGATGTCGTCGCGCAGGGCGGGCTGCGTGTCGAAGCTGTCGAGCGTAAAGGCGCGCATCATCGTCCTCTCCGATACGCCAATCGGCGCCTAGGGATGGAGCATCGATGGAGCCTAGCGAGGCGCAACCAGTGGCAACCGGTGGCAAGCGGCCTGCAAATGGGACTCCGCGCCGTAGGCATCCGGCAGCGCGCCCATCCGGCGTTGAAATACGCGTCAGGGCGTGAACAGGTCCGCCGACGCGAGGTCACCGTTGGCCCCGAGGCCGCCGGCGACGAGGACTCGCCCGTCGAGCAGGAGAGTCTGCAGCGGCCGGTAGCGGCGGGCAACCACCATGTTTGTGGTCGGCGTCCAGGTGTTGGCGGCGGGATCGTAGATCTCGGCGCTGTCGTCACCGCCCCCGCCCGCGACCCGCACCCGGCCGTCGGCCAGCCGGGTTGCGCCGGGCAACCAGCGGGCTACGTTCATGCTCGCAACGGGCGCCCAGCTTCCGGTGGCGACAGTCGCTGACGGGGGCCCTCGCGGAAAACGTTCAGCCCTTGTCGTACTCGTCGCGGCGGCGGAACCACGGCCCGGTCTCATTGCGCCCCTTCGGCGCCCGGTCGAGCCACTGGTACATGCCCCAGAGGGCGTCCACACCCCGGGCGTAGGCGGAATAGGTGTGGTAGACGGCACCGTCCTCCAGCGCGAACGCGCTCATCCCCGGCGCCTCTCGCGTGTACGTCGCCGCGTCGGTTCCGACCATTGCCGCGAACTCGACGACCGGGCCCTCGCCGGCTTCCAGGGCCGGCTTCACGTCCATTGACCGGTAGTTGTATTCGACGGTTCCCTGGCGCTGCTGCTCTTCCGTGTACGAGGCGTTGAAGTCGTAGTTGAAGTCGCTGCCGAGCGAGGAGGCCCACGGGAAGCTCCATCCCATCCGACGCTTGTAGGCCTGGAGCTTGTCGAGCGGCCCGCGCGAAACGGCGGTCATCGCCACGTCGTGGTTCTCGAGATGGACGACGAAGCCGTTGAAGCCATCCGCGATCGCCGAGCAGGCCGGGCACCCGGCCGTGTACTCGGGTCCGAACATGAAGTGGTAGACGAGCAGCTGGGAGCGCCCTCCGAACAGGTCAGCGAGCGTGGCGCTCCCATCGTCGGTGTCGAAGCGGTAGTCCTTCTCGATCCGGACCCAGGGGAGCTCCTGCCGCTGGCGGGCGAGCTCGTCGCTGCGCCGGGTCAGATCCTTCTCGGCCTCGAGCAGCTCGAGCCGCGCCGCAAGCCACTCCTCAGGCGTTCCTGTCCTGTGCTGCGTCATCGCGCTTTCCTCCTTCTTTGCCGCTATAGGGGACGTGAGCCCAGCACTGACGATACGTCCAGGTTCCACTGCTACCTGCGCGGACCCAAACACCACAGCGGAACATCGATAGGAGCCTCGGCACAAAGGGCGAC
>JBOHAK010000119.1:0-2861 GCA_050697795.1 Gaiellaceae bacterium | reverse complement strand
ATGACCACCTCCACCGTCGCCTGCGAGAACTGATAGAAGGTCGGCGTCACGCCGAGGCTCAGCAGCGAGACCTCCTGGGGCTCCGCCTGCTCGTAGGTGACGTTTCCCTCCTCGTCGATCACCTCCTCGACGCGGGGCACGACGCTGACCGTCGCCGCAGCGAGCTCCTCCACGAGGTCGGCGGAGGCCCGGTCGAGGCTGGTCTGCGCCGCCGCGATCCCCTCCGCCAGCATGCGAACGAGGTCGGCGAAGCTGACGGAGGGGCTCTCGCGGACGGGGATGTCCGGCGCGACGATCGGGTCGCGAAACGCCTTGATCGCGGCGATGTCGGACGCTCGCGGGATGAGGGCCATGGCGGCCGCTTAGCCCTCCGGCGGCGGCGGCGTCGGCGGCTCTGCGGGCGGCCGGTTGTCGATCACAGTGATCTCCGGGAAGATCCGCGGCGGCGGGGGCACCGGGGTCATCTTCACGAACAGGCGGCTCGTGCCCCGCACCTCCTTCTGGAACTTCCGGTTGTGGGAGACGTCGACGCGCACCGAGGCGCTCCAGCAGGCGAAGCCGACCTTGGCCTTGAAGCCGACCTTGATGTTGGTCTCCTGCGACGTCGTCGTCTTGATGTCCATCGTCACCTCGATGGACGCCTCGGAGAACTGGTAGAAGGCCGGGTTGAGGCCGACCTGGAGCAGCGACATGTCGACCGCCGGCGCCGCCTCGAACTCGACGGAGCCGTCCTCGTTGATCGTCTGCGTCAGCGCCGGCACCACGCTGATGTCCGTGCCCGCCAGGAGCTGGGCCGTCTCGACCGAGTTCTCGTCGAGCGCCCGCTGAGCCTCGGCGATTCCGAGGGCGAGCTTCGTCACCATGTCCGGAAGCGGTACGTCGAGTAGCTCTTGTCCTACGCTTGCCATCCTTGTCCCTCCTGCGCCGCAGAGTCGAGGTGTGCCTCAGGCGGCGCCGGCCTCAGGGCGGCCGGGCGTCGTCGAGCCCGATCAGCTCGGCGAAGCGCGCGAAGCGCTCGGCGTCGATCGCGACCGGGCCGGCGAGCTCCAGGCCCGGGTGCCCCCGAAGTCCCGTCCCGTCGGCGAGAGAGAGGATCGCGAGCACGCGCCGGGAGTCCGGGAGACGGGCCACGACGACGCCGCCGGCTGCGCGGACGATGGCGTCGGGCGCGCCGTCGCGGCCGACGACGAAGAAGAGGGAACGCCCCTCGATCGGCAGCGTCACGCGCGCGCCGAAGGCCCGAGCCGTGGAGGAGAGCCCGCTCGGTTCGCCGCTGGACGGATCCGACGCGCGTACTGGCAAGGGAGGCCCCTTCGTTCCAGGGCCACGATCCCACCTGCCAGGAAGGCTGTCAAGACCGCCGGCCGCGGCGTAGTGTCAAGGTCGCTCGAGAGCGGCTTCTTACGAGCGCGCGTCGCAGAAGACGACGAGGGCTTCGGCGATCGGCCGGCCGCCGTCGAGCACCTCGCGCGCGGCGTGCTATCCGGCCCAGGGCTCCCGGCCCAGCGCCCGCTCGAACGCGGCACGGTCGTGGACCGGCTCGCCGTGGGAGACGATCACGAGCTCGAACGGGAGGTCGAGTAGCGCGCGCAGCGCGGGGAGCACCCGCTCCTCGTGCCAGGCCGTCGCCCAGACGCGCAGCTCGCCGCCCGGCGCCGTCAGGCCGTCCGCGAAGACCAGCGCGCGCTGCTCCGGGAGCCAGAGCGGCGTCTCGTTGCGGCCGCGCCCGTCGTAGAGGGCGACGAGGCCGCCGGGGAGCTCGCTGCCCGGGTCGATCCCCTCGGGCTTCGTCTCGGGAACGTCGTGGGCGAAGAAGAGGTGCGGGCCGAAAGCGCGGGCGCCGTACCGCCGCACGAAGAGGTCGACATCGCGGACGTGGTCGGGCTTCAGGACGATGACGAGCGACGGCGGCCGCGCGTCGAGCCGCTCCCAGATGTCGTCAGCGTCCTCGGGCGGCGCCAGCGGGTCGAGGAGCACCACCTCGTCGCCCGATTCGACGCACGTCGAGGTGACGACCGGCTCCCAGCCGGAATCCGGAGCCCAGTCGGGATGCTCGAGGCGCCAGAGCCAGAGGCCGGGCGCGACGTCGCGCAGCTCCATCTACAGGCAGATGTCGTCGGGGCGCACAGGCGCCCGCGTCAGCTCGCGGCCGGTCGCGTCGCGGAGGGCGGCGACGATCGCGGCCGTCGAGACGACGGTCGGCGGCTCCCCCACGCCCTTGACGCCGTAGGGCGCGTCCGGCTCCGGCTCCTCCACGAGCTCCGCCGTCACGGGCGGCATGTCGAGCGCGGTCGGGATCAGGTAGTCCGTGAAGCTCGCGTTCGTGATCAGGCCATCCCTCGTCTGGATCTCCTCCATGAGCGCGAGCCCGAGCCCCTGCGCGGTGCCGCCCTCGATCTGGCCGTGGACGGCCTGCGGGTTGAGCGCCTTGCCGACGTCCTGGGCCGTGCCGATCCAGACGACGCGTGTGAGGCCGAGGTCGACGTCCACCTCGGCGACGACACGCATCGCAGAGCAGGCGAAGGTGACGTGTGCCCGGTCGCCGCCCACGACCTGGCCCGTCTCGGGGTCGAGCGGGTAGGTGCGAACGTGGCGGTAGACGCGCTCGACGTCGACCTCCTCGCCAGGGGCGAGCGAGCCGCCGCGGCTCTGGAGCTCGTCTCGCGCGGCGACGCAGGCGAGCTGGACGGCGCCGGCCGTCATCCAGGTCTGCCGCGAGGCGGAGGAGGAGCCTGCCGATTCGACGGCGGCGGTCGTGTGCGGGGCGACGACGACGTTCTCGAGCTCGAGCTCGGTGCGGGCCACCTGGGCCATGACGTTGACGACGCCCTGGCCGACCTCGGCGGCGGCCGAGTGCACCT